>CAIKZJ010000325.1 GCA_903831845.1 uncultured Ignavibacteriota bacterium | reverse complement strand
TCAAATACTATGCTGTTACCGTTATTAGTGTAAATGGAATTTAACAGAGCGCCTTTAACTTCGAACAGGGTATACATCACGTTGTCGGCGAGAAATACGTCAAGGAGAATTTTATTGTCTTCGTCGAGTATCCATTGTCCTTTCTCTTTATCTTTCGCGTAAATGTAATATTTTTTCTCCAGAGTCTTCGGGCTTTCGCCGTATACTGTTCTCCATGAGTATTTTCCCGGTGTATCGGTTTTTTGTACTTCGAGCTTCATCGTCACCGACTGCGAACTTGACGGATAAATAATATTCAATGTGCCTTTCCAGGTCCCGAGCCATTTATCCTCGCTGAATTCATGGTAATTCTGTGCGCGGACGGCTAGGCTAAGAATGAAAAGAAAAACTAATAAAAATATTTTTCTCATGATAATTTTTTCATGAAAAATAACAGAATGACGAAATATTGCAATGTAAAAAATATGTTGAAAATCTTTTGCTTTTATTTTAGATTATTGCATGAAATATCTCTGCCTCTTAATATTGTTTCTTATTTCTGCAAGGGCGGAATCGCAGATAGCAGTCGATACGTCATTCGAAGGCGCAAACGCAAAGGTGCTTTCGATAAACAATTCAACAAACACCCTTAAGATAGAATCAGTACGCAGGAGAGGCGACATATACAACGTAGTATTTTATTTCAAAGTATCCGGATTCGATTCCACGCGGGCGTTTAAAATACAGGTTCAGTATTCGCAGTTGTATTTCGTCCCGATACAGGCGATGTACAGTTATGACAAGGTAACCTGGTACAGGGTATCCGGAACGGTGTCCGGAAATTACAAGGAGTTTTCAAATACGTATAACCGTAGCAGCATTTATTTCTGCTACGGATATCCTTACGTTTACCAGAACGTGTTAGATCTTCAGAGCTCGCTTTCTGGAAACCAATTTGTTAGCGTTTCAAACGTATCGGTAAGCGAAAGCGGAAGGGGAGTCAAACTTTTCCGGATTACGGATTCATCCGTACCAGACTCGGGAAAATCACTTATCTGGGTGACCGGCAGGCATCATGCGATGGAAACCCATTCGAACTATGTAGTCGAGGGGCTGATTAATTATCTTGCTTCATCCGACGTATATGCAGCCCGGCTGCGGACACAGGCGATTATATACGTTGTACCTATAATGGACGTAGACATGGCTTATGTAGGCGGAACAGGCAAGGACCAGAATCCCGTTGACTTCAACCGCGACTGGGACAGCCCTTCATACTGGAACGCGATTAAAGATATTAAGACAAAAATCATTCAGACATCGTACTCGAACAGGATGAGAATATTCCTCGACAGCCACGATCCCTTTCCCGGCGATGCAGACACGACGAACAGGAATTTCTTTTACTCGATATATGAAAGCGGACCGAAATCAGTCAATCTCAACAAGTTCAGGACAAATCTTTATAACGCAGGCGGGTATCATTTCGGAAGGAAACCGATGTATACGACAAACGGACAGACTTCGAAACGCTGGGTCGATTCGATGTTTACTAATATTGATTTTTCCGTGTCTCTTGAAACAGGATGGACTTACAGGACTGACGGGGCGGTATGGTCGATACCTCTTTACAGATATCACGGCGCTGTAATTGGCAGGGCAATGAGTGATTATATATATCAGTCGACTCCGGTAATAGGAATTGAAACGCCTGTTTCGTTTTCGCTTAACGTGTACCCGAATCCTTTCAACGGCGGAATTAAGTTCGAGTTTACACTTGCAAAATTATCAGACGTGAGACTGACAGTTTGCGATGTTACGGGAAAGGATGTTCTTAAGTCTGAAATGGAAAAACTGAATTACGGCCTTCACACATACACCTTCGACGCTTCGGGCTTGTCTTCAGGCGTGTATTTTTACAGGATCGAAGCGGGAGAAATCGTCAGGAGCGGTAAAATCGTTCTTCTGAAATAATCATAAAGGTATTAAACAAATCGAATAAACATCGCATCTTAGTTAAATCGCTTTTACTAAAAAAATCATAGAATTTGACGTAATTTTAGCTTATGTTAATGGATAAAAAACAAACGGAGGTATTTTGAAAAAAGCATTATTTCTTTCAATTTTTCTTTTTGCAGTTTCTGCACTGATCTTCCCCCAACAGACAGGAAAATTTTACATCAGCAAAACAATGAACGGCGTTCCGAATGAAATGTGCATAACGATACCTGAAAAATGTGAAACACCCGGCAGCATTAACGAAATTCCGCCCTACGCGACTTTCAATGATTATCCCAACGCTTCTTTCGTAAGATGGCAGATGAGCGAGCCTACCGGTATAGGATACGACATATCCGAATCCGGAAACGGAACAGTGACAGCCAACGGCTGGCAGCTCAACAACAAGCGTGTCGATATTTTCGGAAACAGCAGCAACACGCCTTTGTGGTCGTACACAACCGATCCGGCGGGATACAGGAACTGCGTTGCGGTGTCCGATACCGGTAACACTATAGCGGTCGGCGCTAACAAACACATTTTTCAGTTCGACAAATCGTCGAACGTTCCGTTAGTGGATTACGATCTGACAACGACGGGCGATACGGGAACGGCGGGGCCGCTTGCCGTAACGTCTGACGGTTCTTTGATAATAGCATCGGCAAGCAGAAACGACTCGAGCAAGATTCTCTGTTTCCCGCGAGGTTCGAGCACATACAACTGGCGGTTATACATTCCCGGCGGTCAGGTTTACGGATTGCGCATTTCAGGAAACGATTCTCTTGTGATGGTAAATACATATTCGGCGTACAAGGTTATAAACGTATACACCGGCGTCGTAAGATATTCAGGCACTATTTCCTACGGTACACAGAATGCGCAGGGAATAAGCGGCAACGGAAACATTATAGCCCTTATG
>CAIKZJ010000324.1 GCA_903831845.1 uncultured Ignavibacteriota bacterium | reverse complement strand
CTCAGGTAATCCACAACCTCTTTAACGTTCTGTGACTCGCCCTTCTTGCATATAAGCAGGCCGTTGTCCGTGTCTATTACCAACAGGTCCTCTACGCCGATGAGCGCGGAGATTCTCTGGTCGTTTATGATGAGGCAGTTGTTTGTATTTATCGTAAGCGTCATTCCCTGCTTAACGTTTCCGTCGCCGTCCTTTTCTTTGAAGTTGTATATCTCATCCCAGGAACCGACATCGCTCCAGTCGAAATGGCTCTTGATAGTGTAAACTTCCTGCGACTTTTCCATTACGCCGTAGTCGATTGAAATCCCCTTCAGCTGCGAATAAACCAGCTCAAGCGTCTTCGGAAAATTATTCGAGAGGAGGTCTTTTTCGAGCTTGTGAAGAGCTGCGTTCAGCTCGGGAAGTGATTTCTTTATTTCCGCGAGCATTGTATCGACGCGGAATATGAACATACCGCTGTTCCACAGGAAGTCTCCGCTTTCGATGAACGCCTTCGCCGTTTCCAGGTTGGGTTTTTCGGCAAATGTCTTAACCTTGTACACGTTTTCCGAGGTGTTCTTGTTCCGGTGATTTGTAGTTGTTGTAATTTCTGTGTAGTCGTCCGTGTCGTACTGTATGTAGCCGTATCCTGTTTCCGGTTTTGACGGATGAATGCCGAGCGTTACTATTCCTCCGTTCTCGTCGGTAAACTTAAGTCCGCATTTTACTACCCTGTGAAATTCTTCCGTGTCTTTAATAATATGATCGGAGGGAACGACGAGCACGTTTCCCTTCGGTTCGAACTGTTTTATGAAAAGGCACGTCAAGCCGATGCACGGCGCCGTGTTTCTTCCGAACGGTTCGCATATTATATTGTCTTCCGGTATTTTCGGAAGGTGTTTTTTGGTTATGGTCTTGTAAGCGGTATTTGTAACAACGAATATGTTGCTTGCGGGAACCACGCCTTCGAGGCGTTTGAAGGTCTGCTGAATCATCGAGGCGTTTTCGTTCTCTATTTTGAGATACTGCTTCGGAAGTTTTGAGGTTCCTTTGGGCCAGAACCTGGTTCCTATTCCTCCTGCCATTATAACGGCGTAATTATTCATTTTTATCCTTTGTGTTTGCGTGAAAAATTTTTACGGGATCGTTCAGGTATGAAACGAACGTATCCAGGTCTTTAACGGGTTTGTCGAGATATATAAGCTTGCAGCAGTAAACTATGTATTTCAGAACTTCGGCGACCTCTTTCTGATAGGGATCCATCCTGTAGTTCTGAAGAAACTTTACGAATATGTATGACGCCTCTGCCAGCTGCGCCATTTTGTGCATTTCAAGTATGCGGGCGATATTGACGATTTCTCTGAACTGCGCGAACGAAGAAGAAAGCCTGCGGAGAACCTCGAAAGGCGCTATTCTTTCCTTCTCCGATGTGATGGCGGCGAAAATCTCCTCCGTGTCCATTATTCTTTCTCTCAACGCGAGATATGCTTCCCTTTCGCTGCTGTCTGTGAATTCCTCTATTATTTTTCTTTCCTCTTCGCCGAAATCGAATTTCTTCTTTTCGAACGCCTCGCGTTTTGCGAGCAGGTCGTTAAGATCGTTTTCAAGTTCGTCGAGAAGTTTTATGGTTCTGTCGAATCCCGTGAGCTCTTCGCCCTTTATGAGTTTTTCAACTCCTTCAAGAGAATTCCTGAAAACTTCAATATTCTCCCTGCTTACGGCTATCTCGCGGAATTTTTTATCGAGACAGAAAACAAACGACGCGTAAACTTTGCTGATTATTTCAAGAGAAAGGCTGACAGAGCTGTCTTTCATATAAGAGCTTATCAGAACCAGCTCGTCGCATATGGCGTTCTTCATCTCATAGTCCGGGGTTGGCGAATCCAGTATAAGAACAAGATCGTCGAAAAGCCCGTTTATTGTTCTGTTCCTTTCGTACAGCTCTTTCTCGTACTTAATAAACGCTTCGTTGTTTATTTCCGCTGTTGTTTCTTCTTCAATTTCTTTCAGGGTCTGCTCGACTTCTTTGTCAACCGGAGG
>CAIKZJ010000323.1 GCA_903831845.1 uncultured Ignavibacteriota bacterium | reverse complement strand
TGCTCTCCTAATAACCTGCAGAATCACAGCGATCCGTATTTTCATACGAAGAGTATTGACGAAATACTCATTTTTGTAGACGGCGGTTCGGGAAACAACTGTCCCGTTTCTACTGCGACGGGAAATCATAATCCCGTTGTTACGGCGGGGCCCGGAGGTTATACTATTCCTGTATCCACGCCGTTCACAATGACGGGAAGCGCTACCGACGCGGACAACGACACACTTACATACTGCTGGGAAGAATACGATCTCGGTCCCGCGGGAAACTGGAACGCTCCCGTTCTGACAGCGCCGATATTCAGGTCTTTCAATCCGGTTTATACACCTAAAAGAACGTTCCCGAAACTCTCGAGCCTTCTTGCAAATTTTCAGTACATAGGCGAATTCATGCCGAACTATTCAAGGAGCATCTCATTCTGTCTGCTTGCCAGGGATAACAAAGCCGGCGGCGGCGGTGTGGGGTTTGATTTCACTACGATTGACGTGACAGCGTCCGCGGGCCCGTTTCTGGTTACTTCGCCCAATACGGCAGTAGTATGGAACCCGTCGACTCCGAAGACCATTACCTGGGATGTTGCCAATACAACCGCAGCGCCGGTAAGCTGCGTGAACGTAAACATAAAACTATCGACAGACGGCGGTGTTACTTTTCCGCTTACGCTTGCGGCGAACACGCCCAACGACGGAAGCGAAACCGTGACGCTTCCCAATATCGAAACAACAACGGCAAGAGTCAAAGTCGAAGCGGCGGATAATATATTCTTCGACATATCGAACGAAAACTTCACGCTTTCTACATCTATCGGAGTCGGCCAGATAGAATCGGAGCCGTATAAATTTACGCTGGCGCAGAATTTTCCGAACCCCTTCAATCCGTCAACCATAATAAGCTTTACGATACCGCAGAAATCAAAAGTAACTTTGCAGGTTTACGATATCGGAGGCAGACTTGTGGGTACACTCATTAATAACGAAACGCGTACGGAAGGGAAATACGGAGTCGAATTCGACGGCAGCCGCCTGCCCAGCGGAGTTTATATTTATAAACTCTCTGCAGGAAAGTACGCGGAAACAAAGAAAATGATACTGATAAAATAATCTTCAATTATTATTGAGTTGGAGAAATAGAAAATAAACAAAAAAACAGAGTCCCGGTATTAAATCCGGGACTTTTTGTTTGTATACTGCCGCTAATTTCTAACTTTTAACTACCGCGTTCGGCGTCTACCCCGGGTTACCCGGGGCGTCCCGACTTGGCGGGATAACTTCTGCTCTTCGTTTCCTCTTGCTTTTAAAAACCACTCTTATTATGTTTCGATAAACAACGAAATGAAATATGCTTGAAGAACTTGAATTAATATTCAAAGCCCTTTCCGACAAAAACAGGATTCGCATTCTGAAAATGCTCCAGAGAAAGTCCCTGTGTGTATGCGAAATACAGGCGGTCCTGAAACTCGCGGTTTCAACGGTGTCGAAACATCTTAGCATACTGCGCGAATCAGGCTTAATAAGCGACTGGAAAGAAGGAAAATGGATAAATTACAAGATAAACGATAACCCGTCCCCGCTCGTTTCAAACGCTCTATTGTTCGTTCAGCTGCAGATAGAAGGCGATGCAACGGTGAAAAAAGACAGGGAAATGACATGCTGCGTAGACAGAAATATTCTGTGCTGTAAAAAATGAAACATATCATTTCGTTAAAACGTAAAATGATATGTATTCAAAAAATTAAAAAACATCAACATGAAAAACCCAGAAGAAATTAAATTAATCGTAAAGGAAAAATACGCAGACATAGCCAATCAGTCAAAAACAGTAAACGAAGCGTCATGCTGCGGAGTGGGAAGCTGCACCGGAGTTGATTATACCGTCTTCTCCGAAGATTACTCAAAACTGAAGGGCTACAACCCTGACGCCGATCTTGGTCTTGGCTGCGGGCTGCCCACAGAATTCGCCCTTATTAAAGAAGGCGATACGGTGATAGACCTCGGATCCGGAGCGGGAAATGATGCGTTCGTTGCAAGAGCCATAACGGGAGAAAAAGGAAAAGTCATCGGAATTGATTTCACTGACGAGATGATAGACAAGGCGCGCGCCAACGCGGACAAACTCGGTTTCAATAACGTAGAGTTCAGGTTCGGCGACATAGAGAAGATGCCGGTCACGGCGAACACCGCGGACGTAATAATCAGCAACTGCGTTCTTAACCTTGTTCCCGACAAAGAAAAAGCGTTCAGGGAAATATTCAGGACTCTTAAACCCGGCGGCCATTTTTCGGTTTCGGATATAGTAGCGACAGGAGATCTTCCCGCATCGATTAAATCAGGCGCGGAACTTTACGCCGGATGCGTATCAGGCGCGATTGTCCGCGAGGAGTATCTCGAGATAATTGAGAACGCCGGATTCGTTAACCTGAAGATTCAGAAGGAAAGGGTTATAGATATTCCGGAAGACATATATCTTAAATTTATCTCAAAAGAGGAATTAGAAAAATTTAAAGAATCGAACGTTAAACTTATTAGCATAAACGTGTACGCGGATAAACCCGAAACGCCCTGCTGCAGCCCGAAAGGCGGATGCTGCTGATGAGCGGCATCAAGGTGCTTTTTGTATGTATTCACAACAGCGCGCGCAGCCAGATGGCCGAAGCTTTTCTTAACACTCTCGGCGAAGGCAGATTTCAGGCGGAAAGCGCCGGGCTAGAGCCGGGAAAGCTTAACCAGCTCGTTGTAAAATCAATGTCGGAAGAAGGTATGGACATTTCCGGAAACAGGACAAAGGATGTGTTTGAATTTCACAGGCAGGGAAAAAAATACGATTATGTGATTACGGTTTGCGACGAAGCGTCCGGAGAAAGATGCCCCATATTTCCGGGCGCGCTTAAGACGCTTCACTGGTCTTTCGCGGACCCGTCTTCTTTTAAAGGCTCTGATGAAGAAAAGTTAAAGCGCATATCGGAAGTGCGCAAAGCGATAAAAACCAAAGTCGTAGAGTTTATAAAGACTCTTGCATAGGAAGAATAAAACATTTTGAAATACGCGAATAAATTATGGTTCGTTGCAGCCGGCATAGTTATCTGGTTTGCCGTCTATCTCAATCTTGAAAGACTTACGTCTCTATTGTTTGAAGCAACGGGTATATCGTCCGTGAAAGAAACTTACGCGCGCGCGATTGAATTCTTTGTGTTCGAGGTTCCGAAAGTGTTAATGCTTCTCGTTCTGATAGTTTTCGTTATGGGAATTATCAGAACATATTTCTCACCGGAAAAAACGCGCGCAGCGCTTGAAGGCAAGCCGCTTTTCGCAGGCAATATAATCGCTTCAGTTCTCGGTATATTCACGCCTTTCTGTTCGTGCTCCGCAGTTCCGCTTTTCCTGGGATTCGTTGAGGCGGGCGTTCCTCTCGGCGTTACACTGTCTTTTCTGATTGCTGCTCCGATGATAAATGAAATCGCGGTCGTACTTCTTTTCGGATTATTCGGCTGGAAAACAGCATTGATATACGTTTCCACCGGTTTGTTCATTGCGATAATATCCGGATATATAATCGGCCGGCTGAAACTCGAGAGATTCGTTGAAGACTGGGTTTACAAACTTAAAGCAGGCGCGAATAACGCGGAAGAGGAAAAAACTGATTTTGCATTCAGAATTGAAAGCGGTTACGCCGCGGTTAAAGAGATAGTTGGTAAGGTCTGGATATACATATTAATAGGAGTGGGTGTTGGTTCGTTTGCTCACGGGTATGTACCGGAGGATTTCATGGCGGGGCTTATGGGAAAATCGGCATGGTGGTCGGTTCCCGTTTCGGTGCTGATAGGTATACCGCTTTACTCGAACGCGGCGGGAATAATTCCGGTAGTGCAGGTTCTGCTTGAAAAAGGCGCGTCGCTCGGAACTGCGCTTGCTTTCATGATGTCGGTTATAGGTTTGTCGCTTCCCGAAGCGATTATATTAAAAAAAGTTCTCAAGCTTCCGCTTATATTTATTTTCTTCGGCGTCGTAGGATTCGGCATAATGCTTGTGGGTTACATTTTTAATTTTATCTATTGATAAAAAATGAAAAAAGAAGGAAAACGGCTTTCGTTCCTTGACAGGTATCTGACACTCTGGATTTTTAGTGTGATGCTTGCCGCGGTGCTTACAGGATACTTTTTACCCGGTATTGTCGGTTTCTGGAACACGTTTCAGTCCGGCACCACGAACATTCCGATAGCCATAGGTCTCATACTAATGATGTATCCGCCTCTGGCGAAAGTCAGGTACGAAGAGCTCGGAGAGGTTTTCAGAAATTACAAAGTGCTTGCGCTGTCGCTTGTACAGAACTGGATAATAGGCCCCGTGCTGATGTTTTTCCTGGCCGTTCTTTTCTTGAACGGCGAGTCCCATTATATGACGGGCCTCATACTTATTGGGCTTGCAAGATGCATAGCGATGGTAATTGTATGGAACGAGCTTGCCAAAGGTGATACGGAATACGCCGCCGGACTTGTGGCTTTTAATTCCATTTTCCAGGTGCTCTTTTTTTCCGTTTATGCGTACGTTTTCATAACGGTTCTTCCTCCGGTATTCGGGCTGAAGGGATTTACAGTCAACATTACAATCGGCCAGATTGCCGAAAGCGTATTCATTTATCTCGGCATTCCTTTTATTGCCGGTGTTCTGACGAGAATCGCGCTTCTGAAGTTAAAAGGAAAAGAATGGTATCACGGAAAGTTCATACCGAAAATAAGTCCGATTACGCTTGTAGCGCTGCTCTTTACAATTTTCGTAATGTTCTCTTTCAAGGGCGGCACAATAATCCGCATACCTTTCGACGTGATTAAAATAGCCGTGCCGCTTATTCTTTATTTCGTATTAATGTTCTTTGTTTCTTTCTTCATGGGGAAGAAAATCGGAGCGGATTATTCAAAAACCGCTACGCTTTCTTTCACTGCGGCAAGCAATAATTTTGAACTGGCTATAGCGGTTGCCGTTGCGGTGTTCGGTATAAACTCCG
>CAIKZJ010000322.1 GCA_903831845.1 uncultured Ignavibacteriota bacterium | reverse complement strand
GTACAATAAAATAATTTTAAAACAGGTCAGTACGATTATAGGCATAAGGAACGGCGAAAATATTCTTCCGGTCCGGTACAGTTTGTCTCAGAATTATCCCAATCCGTTCAACAGTTCGACAAGAGTTACATATTCAATACCGAACGACGGGGATGTGGGCCTGAAGATATACGATCTGCTCGGCAGGGAAGTCAGGGTTCTGGTAAACAGCCGTCAGAACGCGGGAGATTATATACTGATGTTCAACGCGGGCGATATGGCCAGCGGAGTATATTTTTACAAGCTTACCGCCGGGGAATTCTCCGAAATTAAAAGAATGGTTATAATAAAGTAACAATATATATTAAATGTGTTTATTAAATTTGTATATCAGTTAAACAAACAGCATAATATGAAATATTATATTCTAATAATCTCATTGCTGCTATTCACTGTATCTTCCTATCCGCAGTACAATTACAGGTATATTCCCGATGCGAATTATTTTGTTCACTCTTCGGACGGCACCGGTTCAATAACGGACGACGTCAACGGCATCTGGAACTATTTTCAGACACCGACGACGAGTCAGATAACATCCGTACAGTTTATCTCGAACATGGGATGGGCGTCTCATACCGGCATGGGTCTTGTAATGACGAGCAACAGCGGAGTCAACTGGACCGCGGTTTCCTTCAATGACACGACCTTTACTACTGTGTTTAATAGTGTATACTTTATTAATCAATTTACCGGCTGGACTGTCGGAGGAGGATACCAGATAAGAAAAACCACTAACGGCGGTCTGAACTGGGTAAAGCAGGTGCCTCCGTCGTCAATGGGCGTGCTCAATTCGGTGTATTTCTTCAACGCAAATACAGGTATCGCCATCGGACGGAAGGGATCGGAGTTCAATGCGTTCACTATAAAAACGACAGACGGAGGTGTGGTATGGACTGAAATTGTCGTTCCGGCGTCGATCAGCTGCGAACTGTTCGGACAGTACTGGTTCAACGGTATGACAGGCTGGATATGCGGTAAGAATTTCTTAAGGAAAACCACGGATCAGGGCTTGACATACGTAAATTATTTTGCCGGAATACCTCCTACTTCGAACGGCGCTAATGCTCTTCTGTGTATTAATTTTCAGAATGAGCTTACGGGCTGGATAGGAGGAAGCAACCTCGATAAGCAAAACATATACAAGACTACAAACGGCGGTTTGAACTGGGTTTTTCAGAATAATCCCGTTGCAGCGTACAGTTATACACAGATAAACGATATTCTGTTTACCGATCCGGACTGGGGATATGCGGCACACGGAACGCCTTCATCGGGTACGATACTTTTCACGTCGAACGGTGGTGCAAACTGGGTTGTCGAAGACGGAACGAATACATGGTTCGACTGTCTGAATTCATACAACGACGCTATCGTTTACTGCGGAGCGGGCTCGGGGAAAGTATGGTACTCTCCGATACCGTCCGGAATCAGCGGAACGGAAACCGGGACCCCGGGAGATTTCCTGCTGTATCAGAATTATCCGAATCCTTTTAATCCCATAACGAAAATAAAATATGAAATCAGGAAAACATCAGATATAAGGTTGTCGGTGTACGGTATTGCGGGAAATGAAATCAAAACGCTCCTGAACAAGAGACAGCGCGCGGGTGTATATGAAATAGATTTTGACGGCAGCGGTTTATCCAGCGGCGTTTATTATTACCGGCTGACCGCGGGGGATTTTACGGATGTGAAGAAAATGGTTCTGATAAAATAAAAAAAGCCCGCCGTTTTCCGGCGGGCTGAAAATTATATTTTAGAATGTTACGGTAAATCCGAATTTGAACGAATCGAAGTTAAGCGCAGCTTCGCCGCCGAAAGGCCAGTTCATTTCTTTCGACCTTAATTGATATACACCGAAGTAATAAGCGTTCTTTAGCAGGAAGTTGACTATAGAACCAGCAACGGGCTCCCTGTGTAAAATGCTCTTCACGAATTCGTCTATCAAACCGACTCCGACTTCCTCTACTATCATGCTTCCTGTCTGTTTCCAGAAAAGATATCTCTGATATGTGTTGGCTCTTTCGTATCCGGCGTTAATAGCGAAGTTTTTAGTGAAGTTGATATTCAGTCCGCCGTCCCATGAGCTTCCGAACCTGAACGCCTTGTCGTAGAGAAGCAGCCTGTTCATGTCGGTAAGATTCGACGAATCGGGAAGTGATTTCATATCGAGCCTCGTCCACGTCATTGTGCTGGAAGTGTACGGAAGAATCGAGAACTGACCGCCGAGATTAATCGGATATCCTTCTTTCCTTCCGAATCCGAACCGCCAGCTGCTGGATTTCAGATTGCCTGCGGTCTTTTCGCGTGAATCAAGGTCGGAAGAAACGTTCCCGAAATTGAAATACGGATATACATATTTGAGAAAATCTTCTTTCCTGTGTTCGTAAATTTCATTGGAGAATCCGAGTTTGATATCGGCGAGCGAAACATTCTCGAACCTGGCCGAGAATCCGTCGAGTTTGGTTTTAGTGATTCCGTATGAAACCTCGATAGTCGGATGCTTGATGTGCAACCATTCGTCGTTCCAGTGACTGTATTTTTTGTCCTGGGCGTATGTACCTGTAGCAAAGATGAATAAGATGAGTGTCAGTAATATTTTGCGCATAATGTGTTTTTTATTGTTTTGACGAAAATCGTGCAAAATAGTTTCAAATTTTATACTGCTTTTTACTGATATGGTTCCATTTGGAGCATATAAAAAATCAAACACTAAAAATAGAAAATACATATTAAAATTCAAAAAGAAATTTCAGTCAATATTTTGCATTTTGGAGGAAAAAATTGAATTTAAGGGATGGAATAAATATGATATATTGAAATTACCTTAATTACGGAGAACGAATGCCTTTGAGCACTTTCAATATCCCGGGAAATCCATTTAAGTATGCATAAAGTACTCCTGCTAATATTTGTTCAGCTGTTATCCTGCGGAACCAGGCAGCCTGAGAGTAACCGCGTGCAGTCTCCTGATACACCAGTCGTCAGAATCGCGGCAGGTAAGGATTCAGTGACTTTCGATTACGACAGCAGGGAAAAAGAATTAAGGGCGCAGCTCTCCGAAGATTTCATAGTTACACACCATTCCTGTTTTGTTATCGCGAGCAACCTGAACAAGGAAAGAACAACCTACATAATAAAGAATACGATTTCAAATGCCGAGGAGTGTTTCTACAACGATTATTTCATTACGAAACCTGACGAACTCATAACTATTTTTCTTTTTAAGGACGATTCTTCTTACAGGAACTGGGCTGCAAAACTCTACGGCGACACCGAGGACCTTTCAAGGTTCGGATATTACAAGCCGTCCAAGAAAGCGATGCTGATGAACATTAACACGGGCTCGGGAACGCTCGTGCACGAGATGACGCATGCCTTTGTCCGTTACGACTTCCCCGATATTCCTTCCTGGTTCAACGAAGGTCTCGGCTCGCTTTATGAAAGATGCTCGATGGAAAACGGGATTATACTCGGACATACAAACTGGCGCCTACCCGAACTGCTGGACGCGCTTAAACATAAATCGTATACTTCGCTGGATAAATTATTAAAGACCGACGACGATACTTTCTATGGAGACAACAGTTCATTTCATTACGCGCAGGCAAGATACCTTTGCCAGTACCTTCAGGAAAAGAATTTGCTGAGAACATTCTACAAAAATTTCCGCGACAATTATGAAAAGGATAAGACAGGAAAGAAGTTTCTCGAAGAGGTGACGGGAATGAAAATAGACGGCCTTGATGAAGAGTACAAAGTCTGGGCAATGAATCTGAAACAAAACGATTAAAACAAAAATAATTATTAATCAAATAAACTCAGGAGTTATATATGCCGGTAGTAATTACAGGTAAGAATCTGAAAATCGAGGACGTTTACAACGTAGCCGTAAACGGAGAAAAAGTTGAGCTGCATCCTGACGCGCTTGCGAGGATAATAAAATGCAGGGGATTTCTTGAAAAAAGAATAGTCGCTAAGGAGATAATGTACGGCGTTAATACGGGAATCGGCGAACTCGCGAACGTCGTGCTTAACGACAAGCAGGTAAAGGAATTCCAGAAATATCTTATATACAATCACGCGGCCGGTATCGGCGACCCGTTCCCGGTTGAAGTTGTTAGAGCTGCTATGCTTGCCAGAATAAACGTTCACGCCAACGGATTCTCGGGCTGCCGTCCGGAAATCACACAGACGTACGTCGATATGATTAACAAAGGCGTAACGCCGGTAACCTGCATGAAAGGCAGCGTAGGCGCGTGCGGCGACCTTTCGCCGATGAGCCAGATAGCTCTTTCTCTGATGGGCGAAGGCGAATCGTTCTATAAGGGCGAAAGAATGACCACGGCTGAAGCGTTGAAGAAAGCCGGCATTCCCGTTCCGGGTCTTCAGGCTCGCGACGGTCTTGCCGCTATCAACGGCAGCAACGTCATAAACGCGATGGCATGCCTGCAGATATACGAAATCGAAAGACTTCTCAAGCAGGCGGAAATAGCCGCTGCAATGACTCTCGAAGCGTTAATGGCGAACATGAAACCTTACGATACGAGACTTCACGCCTTAAGGGGTTTCAAGGGCGCGGTTACTTCGGCTGAAAATATAAAGAGAATGATAGAAGGCTCCGATCTTCTAGGCAAGGTGAAAGTAAAAGTTCAGGACGCTTACTCTATGCGCTCGACACCGCAGGTTATTGGCGCGGCAAGGGACCAGATGAGATGGACGCGCGAACAGGTTGAAATCGAACTCAACGGCGTCGGTGACAATCCGATTTTCCTTCCGGACGATGAAATAGTTCTCACGGGCGCGAACTTCCAGGGCTCGCCCATCAGCGTTCCGCTCGATATGCTCGGAGCGGCCGTAACCATGGTCTGCGTTCTTTCCGAAAGAAGACTCAACAGGCTTCTTCATCCGGCATTGAGCGTCGGACTTCCGGCGTTCCTAACAAAGGGCGCGGGAATGTTCTCCGGTCACATGCTCAGCCAGTACACTGCCGACATGATGATTGTTGAACAGAAAATCCTTTCTGCTCCGGCTTCGATACAGTCGATACCCGCTGCCGCAGACCAGGAAGACTTCGTCAGCATGGGAATGAACACAGCATTGAAGACAAGGCAGATTATCGAGAACGCATACGGAATACTCGGAATCGAATTCATAGCAGCCGCTCAGGCGATTGATTTCAGGGATTACAGCGTAGGCAAGGGCACGAAAGCCGCGCATACCGCGGTAAGGAAAGTCGTCGAACATCTCGATATCGACCGCCCGCTCTTCAGAGACCACAACAATATGATGGCCTGCGTTAAGAGCAGAGCGATACTCGAAGCGGTGGAAAAGGAAATCGGAGAACTGAAGACGTATTAAGAGCAGTAGTTAGTAGTTGGAAGTTAGTAGTTAGAAGAAAAATATTAAGCCCGCGATGAGCGGGCTTTTGTATTTAGAATCATTGGGAAAAAATTTTCTATATAATAAAAAACCAAATTTGGGTATCTTATTTTTGAAACGATTACGCTGTCGTAGAAAAAATGACGTCCTACAGTCTGAAGATATAACGAAACCGTTACGTATCTAAATTTTCGCCCGCATACAGCGTACTATAATAAGCAACTACGGATAGTTAAAGACAGAATGGTGATGAATATCTGAAAATATTCATTAAACATTTTTTAAAAACTTTTAATTTGTGCCTTATGAGTTTTCTGGTCACATACTATCTAAGCAACATCCTTGACAAGAAATTCTTCGACAATTCGGGTGAACCGATGGGCCGGATTAAAGACGTTCTGGTTATTTTTTCTCAGGAAAAACCGCGCATAGTTGCGGTAAAGGTTAAAGTAAAAGGCGAAGAGCGTATTCTGAATTTTGACAGATTCGATGTCAGGAAGATACAGCTCGACTGCGTCGTGTACTGCGAAGAAATGGTAGAATACACAATTCCCGAAAACACCAACATACTCAACCTGGCCGAAAACATACTCGACAAGCAGATACTCGATATAAACGGAAGAAAACTTGTAAGGGTTAACGACGTCCGTCTCGTAAAGGTTGCTTCGGGCTCTTATGCCGTGGCCGTCGATGTAGGCCTGGACGGCATTTTCCGCCGTCTCGGCATTTCAAGACCCGTATCGTCTGTGCTGTCTCCGTTCAGAGTAAAGGTTCCGGGAAAATATATTCTTTTCGACGACGTAGAGGCGGTGGATTATTCGACATTCGGCATAACGTTGTCAAAACCATACACGAAACTGCATACGCTTCATCCTTCCGACCTTGCAGACGTTATCGAGGACCTCGACCAGAAATCGAGAAAGGCATTGTTCGAATCGCTTGACGAGGAAAAAGCCGCAGACGTTCTCGAAGAACTCGAACCCGAGGCGCAGATAGAAATGATAGAAAGCCTGTCCATTGAAAAAGCGGCTGACGTTCTTGAGAAAATGCCGGCAGACGAAGCGGCGGACCTTATTGATGAACTCGAAGAGGATAAAGCCGAACAGCTCCTGAACGAAATCGAAAAGGAATCTTCCGACGACATCAGGGAAATCCTGCAGTATGAAGATGAGGAAGTCGGAAGTCTTATGATGACCGAATTCATTTCATTCAAGGAAACTATTACTGTCGATGAAACGATCGAGTACCTTCGGTCTGTGAAGCCCGAATCCGATACAATATATTATCTGTACGTTGTAGATAATGACGGCAGGCTTAAAGGAACAGTATCGCTCAGGGACCTTGTCATCGCCGACCCGAACATGATTTTGTACGACATAATGAAAAGAACCCTGGCGTATGTTTACGACGACGACAGACTTGATTCTCTGGCTGAAATAATTTCGAAATATAATCTTCTTGCAATACCCGTAATAAACAAAGAGAAGAAAATGGAAGGCGTAGTCGTCATAGACGACATCGTCGAAGACCTTCTGGATAAAAGGAAGACGGAGTAAAGAATGCTCGGAAAAAACATTAAAGCCTCGAGGCGCGCAATATTCCGGAACATCGCGTTATTTTTCGCGATACTCGGACCCGGTCTTATCACGGGCAGCGTAGATAACGACGCCGGCGGAATCACTACCTATTCCGTCGCGGGAGCGCTTTACGGCTATAATCTTATCTGGACACTTATTCCGGCTTTCATTGTTCTCATTGTCGTGCAGGAAATGAACGCGCGTATGGGAGTTGTTACCGGCAAAGGGCTTGCCGACCTGATAAGGGAAAATTCAGGCCTTAAGATTACTTTCTTCATTTTCCTCGGACTAATAATAGCAGATATCGGAAACTCCACTACCGAATTCGCCGGTATAGCCGGCAGCATGGAAGTGCTCGGAATCAGCAAGTACATATCCGTTCCTTTGGCAGGAGTGGCTGTATGGCTGCTGGTCGTAAAAGGGAATTACAAGATTGCCGAACGCGTGTTCATAGTGTTCAGCCTTGCATTGTTCATGTATATTATTTCGGCTCTGATGGGAAAACCGAACTGGAGCGAGATTGGAAACGCTATCATAAGCCCGAAAGCAAATATGGACGCGGGTTATTTCGGCATTGTTATAGGCGTTATCGGAACAACCATCGCGCCCTGGATGCTTTTTTACATGCAGTCGTCTGTTATTGAAAAAGGATTGCAGAAAGAAAGTTACAAGTTCATACTTCTTGATATTCTGATCGGCTGTCTCGCGACGGTTGTCGTCGCGTTCTTCATAATCGTCGCCTGCGCTTCGACTCTCTATCCGCAGGGAGTCATCATAAACGAAGCGAAGGATGCTGCTCTGGCTCTGAAACCTCTTGCAGGAAACCTCGCGGCGGTTGTTTTTTCGTTCGGACTTTTCATAGCGTCGATATTCTCGGCCACTATTCTGCCTATCGCCGCTGCATTCTACATCTGCGAAGCTTTCGGCTTTGAAGCGGGAATAGACAAGAAGTGGAAAGAGGCGCCCGAATTCTACACGCTCTATACGGGAATGCTCGTGATTTCCATGCTCATTATTCTAATACCTGACGCGCCGCTTATCAAGATTACTCTTATATCCCAGATACTTAACGGCATGTTCCTCCCCGTCGTACTCGTTTCTATCATGATCATCGTGAACAAGAAAAAAGTAATGGGCGAATACACGAATAAGTTCTATAACAACCTGATCGGCTGGTCGACCGTTATTATTCTCATAGCTCTTACAGTCGTATATTTCGGGATGATGTTCTTCATGAAATAATTATTTGAGCAGAATCATCTTCCTCGTATCGGAAAAATCTCCGGAAGTCATCTTATAAAAATATATCCCGCTCGATAACTGCCTGTTGTAATCGTCGGTGCCGTTCCATTCAAGTTCGTAATTTCCTCTCTGCAAAAATGTGTTCACGAGCGTTCTTACGTTCCTGCCCGAAGCGTCATAAATGCTTAACTTCACTTCGCTCCTCTGCGGAACTGTGAACGCGATCCTTGTGGCAGGGTTGAACGGATTCGGGTAATTCTGTCCGAGCGAATAATTCTCCGCTTCAGCGTTCTGATTGTTTATTATTCCTGCAAGAGGGCTTCTGTTGAATCTGTATATCTTCGCTGCAGATGATGTCTGTATGAAATAAAGTTCGTTGTTCCTGTCGACGCCGAACGAACTCAAGAGAATATTCTTCTGCGTTAGAAGCGAGTCCGATGTAACTGCGCCGTTGTTGTATCTTAACATCCAGATAATACCTGAACAGTAGTCGCCGTAAATATACGCGCCGCGTAGTTCGGGCCTCCTCGAACCTCTGTAAACATATCCTCCTGTTACAGAGCAGCTTCCTGACGTGTGGCCGTATGCTTTTATCGGAAGCGTTTTGCCCGATGTGTCACAGCCGGTAGATGGATTATAGCATGCAAACCCTTCCATCACCCTCCATCCGTAGTTTTTCCCGTTTTGCAGAATGTCAATTTCCTCCCAGAGATTCTGTCCTACATCGCCCACGTATATCAGCCCGGTTACCGGGTCCTGCGTGAACTTCCATGGATTTCTCAAACCCCAGGCGTAAATTTCCTCTTTGCCCGCCGCCGGGTTGTTGTAAAAAGGATTAGTCGGCGGTATCAGATATCTTCTTGTCGCCGTTGTATCGTTTACGTTAATCCTGAGCATCTTGCCGAGCAGTACCTGCAGGTTCTGCGCGTTGTTGTTAGGGTCTCCCGCGCTTCCGCCGTCGCCCATGCCGATGTAAAGATATCCGTCCATACCGAACATTACGGTGCCGCCGTTGTGATTTGTGTACGGCTGATTTATTTCGAGTATCTTGTATTCACTTAATGAATCCGCCTTGTCCGGGTCGGACGTACTCACTTTGTATCTGGCGATGACTGTCCTTAGTGGCGAAGGCGCTGTATAATTCACGTAAAAATAACCGTTGGATGAGTAGTTGGGATGAAAAGCAAGTCCAAGAAGCCCTTCTTCGCCCGATGATGACGAGATTTTATTCGAAATATTCAGAAAGACTTTCGAAGCGGTTACGTTAGAATCATTCTGGAATAATATGATTTTCCCGTCCTGCTGTACAACGAAATTCCTGTTGTCGCCCATATTGGTCATGTGCAGGGGCTTGTTGAAAGTAAGGTTCGGGAACGCGTCAACCAGTTGAACGTTAGGATTCTGCGCGCAAGCGGTAACCGCAAGCATCAGAAATGCCAGTAAAATAATTGTGTTTTTCATTTTTCTCCTTTGAAAGAACAACAAATTCCCTGTTATAAAAATGCAACAGCCCAAAATCACGAATATTAGCGGATTTTGAATTTTCAGTTTCCATATTTTGTTATTTCAATTATACGGCTTAAATCCTATTTTTCACGAAATTATGTTATGAACGAAGACAGATTAAATTTAATAAAAGAAAAGCTTTCGGGATACGGCGCAGAGTTCTATGACGTCAACGGTACCCCGGGCGTTATTACCACACCTGAAAACGTAGTGAAAGTATGTGAAACGCTTAAAAATGACTCAACGATTTCTTTCGAACAGTGCAGGGACGCAGTCAGCGTCGACAGGTTTAAAAAGCAGAACAGGTTTGAAGTTATTTACAGCCTTTATTCGCTGGCGCACAGGGACAGATTATTTGTTAAAGTATTAATACCCGACGTAAAAAATCCCGCTACGCCTTCGCTGACCGGTTTATGGAATTCGGTTAACTGGTATGAAAGGGAAGCGTACGACATGATGGGTATAGTATTCACGGGGCATCCCGATATGAGAAGGATTTACATGCCTGAAGAATTTGAACATTATCCGCTTAGAAAAGATTTTCCGTTAATGGGTATTCCTGGCTCGCTGCCTTTGCCTAAAAAGTAGAATTATGTCCAAAACAGTATACGAAAAACTTAAAGAAAACGATCCTGAAATTCCAAAATCCAAAATTCTGGATGCTCTCGAATCTCAGGACCTGAGCGTTGAATTTGACGACGCTCTTGAAAATGAAATGGTGCTTAACATGGGGCCGCAGCATCCCGCTACGCACGGCGTGCTAAGGCTTCTTATAAGTCTTGACGGAGAAACGATTAAAAAAGCGGTTCCCGACCTCGGATACCTTCACAGAGGATACGAGAAACTCGCCGAGAATATGTCTTATCACGAGTTCATTCCTCACACGGACAGGCTCGATTACCTTCAGCCCGTCGCGAACAACATCGCATATACGCTCGCGGTTGAGAAACTCCTTAATCTTGAAGTTCCCGAACGCGGACAATACGTCAGAACAATTTCTGCAGAACTCGGAAGAATACAGTCGCACCTGATAGCTTACGGTACAACCGTTATGGATACGGGCGGATTAACGCCGTTCCTCTGGGCAATGAGGGAAAGGGAAAAGATACTCGATATTTACGATATGTATATCGGCGTCAGGTTCACGACTTCGTATTCGAGGATCGGCGGCGTTGCGCAGGATATCACAGACGAGGCTTTAAGAGCTATAACAAAGTTTATAGACGAATTCCCCGGATACCTGAAAGAGATGAGAAACATAATCGAACGAAACAGGGTGTTCGTTGACAGGCTTGAAGGCATCGGTTACATGTCGAAAGAGGATGTAATAAATTACGGTATTACCGGACCCATACTCCGGGCCGCGGGCATCGACAGCGATCTGAGGAAAGACGAGCCTTATCTCGTTTATGATAAAGTTGATTTCGATGTTCCGACGGCGACAGAAAGCGACAGTCTTGCAAGATTCTGGCTGCGTTTTGAGGAAATGTATCAGTCGGTGAAAATAATCAGGCAGTGCATTGAAAAAATGCCGAAAGGTCCGGTTAACGCTCTCGCTCCGAAAAAGGCCCTTCCCAAGAAAGAAAAGATATATACAAAAATGGAAGAGCTCATTCATGATTTCATGCTCATTAATTTCGGGCAGAATCCTCCTGTCGGAGAGTCTTACGGAGCGGTTGAGTCTTCGAAAGGCGAACTCGGATTTTACATAATCAGCGACGGGACCGGTCATCCGTTCAGGACGAAGATACATTCGCCGTCTTTCTGCAACCTGCAGTCTCTGCCGGTGATGCTGAAGGACGCTTTTATTTCGGATTCGGTCGTAATTATCGGCGGTCTTGATCCTGTAATGGGCGAGGCAGACAAATAATTTGAAAAATTTTTGATTACAGAGATGCAATTATTCAACGAAGAAGAATTAAAGAAAGTCGAAGAGATAAAATCGCATTATCCCTCGCCGCAAGCGGCGCTTCTGCCCATGCTATGGATGGTGCAGGAAAAAGAAGGCTGGATATCTCCCGATTCGATGAAGTATGCGGGCGAACTGCTGAACGTGCCCTACGAGCATGTGCTGGGCGTCGTGACGTTCTATACGATGTTCAACAAGCAGCCCAGAGGAAAATATCATCTGCAGATATGCACGAACGTATCATGCATGCTAAGGGGCGGATACGAACTTTACAATTACGTATCGGAGAAACTCGGGATAAAGAACAACGAAACAACTGCAGACGGCATGTTCACGATCGAGGAAGTCGAATGCCTCGGCTCATGCGCAACTGCTCCGATGATGCAGGTAAACAACAAGGAATATTACGAGAATCTCGACACATCAAAAGTCGGGAAATTACTCGAAGAATTCAGGAATCATGTAAAGTAAATAAAATCGGATTAGCTACACACGAAAGAAAATAACATCGTAAAATGAATATTATATTAAAGGATATAAAGGATTTTCACAGGATAGACGTTTACGAGTCTAACGGCGGCTATTCGGCTTTCAAAAAAGCCCTTAAGGAAATGAGCCCGGAAGACGTGACGAACGAAGTGAAGAATTCGAATCTAAGAGGCAGGGGAGGCGCCTGTTTTCCCACGGGTCTGAAATGGACGTTCATGCCGAAGACCGGCGACAAACCGAAATACCTCTGCTGCAACGGCGATGAATCCGAACCCGGCAGCTTCAAGGACAGGGAAATTTTCGAAAGAAATCCACATCAGTTCATCGAAGGCACTCTTCTTGCCTGCTACGCGATGGGCATAAAAGCCGCATACGTTTACATCAGGGGAGAATACTACAAGTGGATAAATCTTCTGCAGGCTGCGATCGACGACGCATATAAAAAAGGATATATAGGAAAAAATATTCTCGGCACAGGTTTCTCGACCGATATTTATATTCACCGCGGAGCGGGCGCGTATATCTGCGGAGAGGAATCCGCGCTGATGAATTCGGTTGAAGGAAAACGCGGATATCCTAGAGTTAAACCTCCGTTCCCGGCTGCGTTCGGACTCTGGGGATGCCCGACTACAATCAATAATATTGAAACTCTTGCGAACGTTCCCGAAATAATCAGGAACGGCGCGGAATGGTTCTCGAAAATAGGCGCTCCGAAGCATCCGGGCACGCTGCTTTTCGGTGTCAGCGGCCACGTTAACAAACCGGGCGTGTACGAACTTCCAACCGGTACACCGCTCATGTCGATAATAAACGATACGTGCGGCGGAATGCTTGACGGGAAAGACATTAAGATGGTAATTCCGGGCGGCTCTTCTATGCCGCCGCTAACGAAGGAAGAATGCCTGAAAGCGAACATGGACAATGAAAGCCTCAAGGAATTCGGCTCGTCAATCGGCACGGCAGGCGTAATGGTGATGAATGAGGATACAGACATATTGAAGGTCCTGATCCGGATTTCAAAATTCTATTATCACGAATCCTGCGGGCAGTGCACTCCCTGCAGGGAAGGAACCGGTTGGCTGTTAAGAGTCCTGAAGAGGATTGATTCCGGCCAGGGTAGGATAAGCGACCTCGATCTGCTTACATCAGTCGCGCAGAATATCGAAGGAAATACAATCTGCGCCCTGGGCGACGCTGCTGCATGGCCCGTTAAATGGACTGTGAAGAAATTCCGGCAGGAGTTTGAAAAGAGAATCCCGAAAGAAGACGTAGAAGTTCCGGTCCGGAACAAGGTGCATTCGCTAAGATAATCTTATATCTTTATATAACAAAAAAGCCCGCATCAGCGGGCTTTTTTGTTCAGGGCTTCATTTCCCTATAACCTCGTAAATCTTCGCCGCGCAGTATCTGGCGAAATCATAATCATGCATGGCGTTGTTGGCCATCGTCGTTTTCTGTCCGTCGAAGTCGCAGCGGTTGAATACGTCGAGTTCCGCTATTTTATAGTTCGCGTTGTCGTAAAGGGTGATCTTCACGTGCATGATGAATTTATCCTTGAAGAACGGTCTTGATACTTTGATGATGCCGTCTCCTTTTTCAGAAATCTTCGTCGTCATACTTGTGTTAATCATTCCTGCAAGCTTCTGGCCTCTCGTTTCAGCTATTCTTGGCGGTTCTTCGAGAAGCTCTTCCGGCAGAGTGGAGTCTGTATAGCGCGTTTCGGTCGAGCCGCCCAGCATGTCGCTCGTCATTATTCTGCCGTTAACAGTATCGTACTGAATTTTCCAGGATAACATTGTCCTGACCGCGCCTTCGTTGTATATATCCTGGGTTGAGTAGTCGATTGAGCCCGTTATACAACCGCTGAACAATATTGCCAGAACAACAGCAGCAAAATACTTTTTCATCTATCCTCCGGTAAATTAACTTTGAAATTATCGAAATTATTTCTTGCCGAGAGTGACTTTAAGGCATACTTCCTTGTCGTCTCTCTTCACTGTAACGTCAACTTCCTGCCCCGGCTTGTATTCGCCAAGCGCGGCAGTATAGTCGTATATGTTTTTTATTTCCTTTTCGCCGAATTTTATCATTATGTCACCCGCAAGCAATCCGTATTTTTCCGCCGGACTTCCTGCCTGAACGCCCGAAATCTTGAACCCGTCGCCCGTGTAAGAAAAATCCGGAACGGTGCCGACGTAAACGCGCACCGATTTTCTTTCGCCTTTGTTTTCCTCTTCCTTCTTTACGACTTTCGTGAATTCAGGCTTGGTCTGCCCGTTGGCTATATTGTTCGTCATGTCGTAAACCATCTTAAGTACTTTAGCTTCGCCTTCCGTGTTTATCTTGTCGTAAGTGTCGGACGGTTTGTGGTAATCGCCGTGAAGGTCAGTGAAAAACATGAGTACTGGAAGATTCTTCCCGTAAAACGACGAATGATCCGACGGACCGAATCCGTCCGGACTCATTGATATTGAAAAATTGTAAGTCTTGTTGAGTTTCTCTATTTCCGGGACCCAGAACGAAGAAGTGCCAGTGCCGTTGAGAATAAGCTTGTTGTCCTTTAATCTTCCTATCATATCCATGTTTATCATCGCAACAATGTTGAACTCCTTGAACTTTTCAGATTTCGTGAAGTATGATGAACCGATAAGTCCTTCCTCTTCGCCTGTAAAACAAAGAAAGAGTATGCTTCTTTTTATGTTCTTCTTTTCCGATGAAAATTTCTGCGCGAGTTCAAGAACTCCCGCCGTGCCCGATGCGTTGTCGTCCGCGCCGTGATGTATAAGCTTTTCCTTTCCGCTGTACATCGAGTTCGAGCCGCCGTAACCAAGATGGTCGAAATGTGCTCCGACGACTATCACTTCATTCTTAAGAACAGGGTCGGAACCTTCCAGCAGCCCGATAACATTGCCTGTCTTTGAGATGTCGTCCTGAAGGTCGACGTTAAAACTGGCGGTGACGTCCGGAAACTCGAAGCAGTTCGGAGTGAAATTCGAATTAATATCGGACGTTATGAGGTTCAGAAAATATCCGCGCTCGTTCATCAATGACGCTATTATTGACCTGCGTACGTTTATTATGGGTATGCCCGTATTATTCCTTACGATGTCGTTACCGATTTCCATCAGATCGTCGTCATTTGAATTATTGTCGGGCGGAGTGATTATTATTATTCCCGCAGGCTTGAGGTCCTTTATTACAGAGAGTTTTGCCCTCAACGGTTCGAATGCGGAGAACTTGTCGTTTGATGTATTCATGTATGTCGGCGAATAGCGCATAATTACAATAACCTTGCCTTCTACGTTTATTTCGTTTCCGTTTTTGTCTTTAAAGTCGTTGTAATTCAGGTTATCGGCTTTAATTCCGTATCCCGCGAATACTAGTTTACCTTCAGCTTTTCCGTTTGACGAGACTGCAAGAGGCGTGAAATCCTTATCCGATACTTTAATAACTCCGTTTAATCCTGTAAAAGACGCCGAGTTCATGCTTCCGGCCTTAACGCCGTTGTTCATGTCGAATCTCTGTATATAAGCGCTGTCTCCCTCCGGTTTCAGGCCGTATTTCTGAAACTCCCGGCTTAAATACTGTCTCGCGAGTATGTCGCCGTTTGTTCCCGGATATCTGCCTTCGAGTTTGTCCGAAGCAAGATATTTAACGTGCTCATATACTTCTTCTTTTGTAATATCGTTGTTTCTTACTTTGTCGATGTCGTATTGTGAAAGCAGATAACCGCTTTGCAGCAAAAGCAGTGATATGAATATGAATATTTTCTTCATCAGTTATTTATAAAATTTAATTCATTTTTGAGTAATCAAGTTCCGAACCGAGCACGCTGTGAGGTATCAGGAACACAATAAGCGTTACAGCTGCAGCGCCGAGCACCCAGTACGCCGGTTTCTTCGATTTGAAAACCATCACGGCGGCTACTATCCAGGCGATGAACGCAATCAGGGTCTTGTTGTCCGTGAGGTCGTAACCGAACGGAACCCCTGTCCAGTACGCGTCAAACGCGTATTTCTGCACTATCGGTCCGAGTATCATTCCTCCTACAAACATAAGCCCGAGCGACCAGAAAGTGAATTTTTTCATCTGCGGTTCTTTCTTGAACACTTCTATTCCAGCTCTCGTAGAAAGCAGCATGGCGGCGAATATCAGTATAATATGGATTATCAGAACCGGTCCCGGAACGTCTCCTTTATACCTTACCGTAACGGGTTTTTCGGGGATTTCTGTTTCAGTGTTCTGTCCGATTACCCTGACAGAATAGTCGAGTTTGCCTGCCGCGGGTTGTTTGGGCAGTTCGGCTTTAAGAATCCCGTTCTCGTTTTTCATCTCGACTCTGGAGACTTCGTCTTTTGTCTTGTGTCTTTTCCATAGAAGCACGCCTTTCAGGTTGTTGTCTGCGACATTCACCTGAACGGGGCAGTTTTCGCTCGTGCTGTGGCTTCTTTCGAATTTGTAATTTATCTCTTTTCCCTGAAAAACGGATTTTCCGGAGACCGGATACGTGGGTCCGGTTATTCTCTGGTAATAGGCGGAAGCGGCTGTGATAATAAATGCAAGAATCCAGGGTAACGATACTTTAACGTAATGAAAAAATGATTTTCCTGTGTCGGTCGTATTTTCCATGGTTGATTTTTATTATCCGTAAACATAACAAAAGCCGATATTTAATTCTATCCTTAATGGCATATAATTGTTATATTCCGCATTAAATGTTATGAGATGAAAGTATTGCTTACAGGCGGAGGCGGATTGCTGGGTCAATATCTGAATATCAGATTATCTTCCGAAAAAGAACTGCTTACTCTGTATAACGTAAATCCGGGGAATTGCTACAAATACAATTCCATGAAGATCGACATAACCGACAAGGCGAAATTGTCGCTTTTGTTTATTAATTTCAGACCCGATGTGGTAATCCATACGGCATGCTACTCGCGTCCTGAAATTTGCGCAGGCCTGCCAAGAAGCGAAGTCTACCGTCTTAACGTTGAAGCGACAGAGAATATTGCCCGTATGTGCACTGATTATAATTCCAGGATGATATACACTTCAACCGATCTTGTTTACGACGGGTCCGGAAAAGGCCTGCTGGACGAAGACGCCGACCTGAACCCGCTGACGCTTTATGCGGAATCAAAACTTATGGGGGAAATCGCGGTTCAGAGAAACTCTGATAATTATATAATCCTACGTACCGCTTTGCTCATCGGGTTTGGTTTGAATCATTCGAGGAACAACTTTCATCATACATATGAATCTCTTGAACAGGGAAAAGAGGTCAGAATGTTTTTTGATCAGTACAGAAGCCCGCTCTTACTCGAAAATGCTGCAGATATTATAAACAGCCTGTGCGGTATGACTGTTAAAAACGAAACACTGAATTTCGGAGGGAGGGACAGGATATCAAGACTTGAAATAGGCGAACTTATCTGCGAATCGGCGGGATTCAGCAAAAGCCTGCTTAAACCCGTATCCTGTAAAACAGCGGAAGGATTGCCGCAGGTACCCGATGTGTCTATGAACACAGACAAACTTGAAAGTTACGGCCTGAAACAGCCCGATATTGCGGATTCCATCGACAGGGCGATAAAAAACCGTAAAATCTGATTTTACTCATTACCCTTTACTATAAATAAAATAATTAATAAATTTACTCAACAAAAATCATTCGTATAGCATATTTCTTCCTATTAAAATAAGGTTTTAGATAAGACCTGAAATCCCAAGACAAATTTTCGAGTTTTTAAACGACCTTTAAGTTCATTAATGTGTTTAAAGGTATTAATTTAATGATTATTTTGATAAATTATCCGGCATCATCCGGTTAATTTAAATTAAGTTCAATATAACCAAATGTTAAAAAGAGCAAGCATAATGGCGGTTTTTCTTATTGCAGGTATTATTATGTATTCATGCGAGAAGAAAAACGACAGCGTGATCGACCCGTCATACGATTCGCCTGTCATTACCAATCTTGTCAGAACTCCGGACACCGTGAAAACAAACTCCGGATCGCCTGTCATCAGCTTCTATGTTTCGGTGCAGGCTGATATAAACAACGGCGCTCCGTTAAGCGGAGTTACCTGCACCGTCCTTGACCCGAACAGCGCGAGCCTTGGAACTTACAATCTCGCATATATCAAGGACACTGCGACAGGAAAAAAATTCGCGGCGACTATAACCACAGGAACAGTCTCCTGCCTGCTCGTGGGCAATTACACGATTCAGGTAATAGCCGCGAACGAGAAGGGGCTCAACAGCAATATGATAGGCTCGGAATTTCACGTGATGAATACCTCGAATCATGCTCCTGTCCTGTCCAATCCAAGTATACCCGACAGCGTTGTAAGGCCGCTTTCAGGTTCTTTTAATCTGACACTGTCGCTTACTGCAACCGACCCTGACGGACACTGCGATATAGCATTCGTATATATGGACGCATACAGGCCGAGCGGGAATTTCATCGGCCGCTATGCGATGAATTACGACGGTAACAACGTTTATTCTTATACAAACACTGTGACATATGCCGTTCCTGATTCATCCTACGGCTTTTATAAGTATTTCTTCACGGCGATAGACCGTTCGGAACTTAGCAGCGCGGTTTATAAAGACAGCATCAAATTCGTCAGGCCAAATTAAAGAATTAAGAATTTAAAATGATACTAAGAAAAATATTTCCGGTAATTATTATCTTTACGGCAGTAAACCTGTATTCACAGGTCATTCCCGAAAGTTTCTCAATAGGCAGGTTCAAGGATAACGGGATAACGGCCGTAAAAAAGACGGGTAAAATAACCTCCGTAATCGCGGCGCCTAAAAGCTCGAAATGTCCTATCAGCAATTTCATTACCGACATTTACAAATCGGGCGACACAGTATGGTTCGGAACAGGCAGCGGCATTATGAGAACCGTAGACAGGTTCGGCAGTTTTGAGTATTACATCGGCACGGAACCCTTCGGAGACGACGATGTTTCAGGGTTTACGCTTAAGAATAACATGCTCGTTGTAGCAACGGCAATCAGCCAGGAAATAAGCGGAGAAAACGTTCCGACGGGCACAGGTATAAAGGTTTCGACCGATTTCGGCCGCACGTGGAACTCCAACCCGCAGCCTATAGACGGACAGGCGGATTCCTCCGTCACTTACGGAGCCAACACGCTTTATGCGCTTCCGGTAGTAGTAAGACAGCAGAATCTGACTTACGACATAGGCATAACCCGCACGAAGAACGACACTCTAAATTACACTATCTGGGTCGCATCGTTTGCGGGAGGACTTAGAAAATCGACTGATTACGGAGCGACATGGCAGAGAGTTGTGCTTCCGCCGGATGATCTGGACAGCATATACACCGGAGGAACCTACACTTTCACTCTTAATCCGAGAATAAACCTTAATCACAGGGTGTTCGCTGTGGAGTCAATAAACGATTCAACTCTCATGGTAGGCACCGCGAACGGAATAAACATATCGACCGACTGGGGCGTTAGCTGGAAGAAACGCAGTTTTCAGAACTCGGGCAGCGGCACAAACAGGGTTTCGGGAAATTTCGTCGTTAAGTTCCATGTACAGAAGTACGGCTCGAAAGAGATATGGTGGGCGGCAACAAGAAGAGCCGAAGACAACAACGAAGTCAACGCTCTGAGTTTTTCCTCGAACAGAGGACAGACCTGGGCTTACACGCTTCAGGGATACTCGCCAAACGGAATAAGTTCAAGGGATTCGATAGTTTACGGATTCACTGACGGCGGGATATGGCGCGCGAATTTCGGAAAGTTCGACTGGTCGAAACCGTCGCTGATAGCGGATCCGGTCTCGAAAGATATCTGCAAATCGAATAATTTCTATTCGGGAAATTACATTAACGACACTTTGTATTTCGGCAGCGCCGACGGACTTCTGAGAACGAAGGAAACAGGCGCGCCCTGGACGGCGGCCTGGAAAATTTTCCGCGCCTGCGGCGATATTTCATCGACCACGACAACTTATGCGGCGCCGAATCCATTTTCGCCCAATAATGAAGTCACTAGATTCTTCTTTAAGACAAGCAAACCATCGTCGAAAGTAACGATAAAGATTTTCGATTTCGGAATGAATCACGTCAGAACGGTAATCCAGAACGCGACACGCACAAACAACGACGTGAATTTTGTGATATGGGACGGTAAAAACGATGACGGTTATGTGGTGGCTAACGCAGTTTATTTTTACAGGATTGAAGTCGACGACGAGACTCCGTTCTGGGGCAAAGTTATTTTAATGAAATAAAAATCAAAGAGTTTGAATTATATGAAAAAATATTTTGCACTATTACTAATTCTCGCGGCTTTCACGACTGCACACGCTCAGCTGGGAAGTTACGCCGGGAGTTTTGCAAGAATGGGTTTCGGAGCAAGAGGCCTCTCGATGGGAAACACGCTTGTTTCCGACAGGTACGGGGATATTTCCGGATACTACAACCCGTCCCTAAGCTGTTTTCAGGAAAACGGCATAGTGAACCTCGGCTACACTTTTCTGAGCCTTGACAGAAAACTGAATTTTGTTTCGTTCGCGAAAAAATTCTCTCTTTCAGGCGGGAAGCAGACTGCGGGAATAAGCCTTTCGTGGATAAACGCGGGAGTCTCCGATATTGACGGCAGGGATAACGACGCGCGTTCTCTCGGGATGCTAAGCACGTACGAAAATCAGTTCCTTATGGGTATGAGTTTCCTTGTTTCACCGGAAATGGCTCTGGGTGTGGGCGTCAAACTCTATTACTCCAAACTCTATGAAGGAGTGAATACTACGAGCGTCGGCTTCGACCTCGGCCTTACATACCTGGCTTCTAAAGACCTTACATTCGGGATTTCGGCAAGAGACCTCGGCGTGAAATACAAATGGGAAACTACAGACAATAAGGTTTACGGAACGAACGGCACTACGTCCGAGGAAAAATTTCCCGTGCTCGTAGGATTCGGAGGAACATACAACCTGCCGAATAAACTCGGAATTGTCTCGGCGGGATTCGATACTTACGTAAATCCCAGGTTTGTAACGACAGATTCTCTCGGCATTAAAACCGAAAGCAAGAGAAGTTATAATTTCGCGCTTAAGGTCGGATGTGAAATTAATCTGAACGATTACGTGAAAGTACGCGCGGGGATCGACAGGATGGATCTCAAATCCGATGATTTCTTCGGCAATATACAGCCGGGAGCTGGTATCGGACTTTCTAAAACTTTTACGAAAGACATTAATCTCGGACTCGATTACAGCTTTCAGATAGAACCTTATACGCATAAACCTGTTCAGAACATAGGAATTGCTTTTAAATTCAAATAATTTATTCATAACTTGAAGAATAAGAATATATATATGCGGAAATTTTCAATAGCGGTGTTAATCCTCCTATTCGCGGGTATAGCCCGCGGCCAGAATGACGGCGCGGCCAATACCGGTCTTTCGTTCCTTAAACTCGGTATAGGGGCGCGTTCGATAGCCATGGGCGACGCTTACGTGTCGCTTGCGGATGACGGCACGGCGTTTATTTACAACCCGGCAAGGATTAATTCCACTGAAAACGGCAACGTTACAGCTATGTTCAACAAGACGATGCTGGATATGACGACAAACTTTGTCGGCGCGAAATTCAGGATGAATAAATTCGGCCTGGGCATCGGGCTTCTTAAAACCACTGTCAGCGATATCGAGGTTAGGAACAATCCCGGCGCGCCTATTGAAACTTTCAATTCCGACAATTTTGCAGGCGGTATAAGCCTTTGCTACGATATACAGAGCAATTTCACGGCGGGTATAACGGTTAAGATGCTCTATGAAAAGATATATATAGACGAAGCTTCGGGATACGGACTTGATTTCGGAGCAAACTATAAGATTAACGATGTCTCTTTCGCCGTAGTGCTTTCGAACATCGGCTCGATGAACGCGCTTTATAACGCCGAAACTAAGCTTCCCACCGCTCTGCGTTTTGGAGGAAGTTATGTTTTGAGAAAGAATAATTTCACTTTCACAGGGGCGCTCGACGGTTACAAGATCCTCGACGGCGGCGTGCTGCACACGCATATGGGAGCCGAAGCGGGATACAAGGATTTTATATTTCTCCGGGCCGGTTACCAGACAGGGTATGAGAACAGGAGTTTTTCGGCAGGTCTCGGCCTGAAGTATAAATCTCTTTACATCGATTATGCTTTCCAGCCTTACACAATAGGTTTCGGCTCAGGAAACTCGATGTCGCTGGGTTTTAATTTCTGATTTGCTCTCATATTTCTTGCTGTTAAGAACGGTTAATGACAGGAATTTTAAAATATTTTGACGACGGGAAAAATCTGAAACGCGTTTTCTTTTTTCTCGTCGTATTTTTATTCGCCGCGAAAATTCACACGATTATTGTCACCGATATCCAGCCCTGGGATGAAGGCATGTACGCGACGCGAGTGCTTTCAATAAAGGATTCGGGAGACTTTCTTGACCAGAGCAGCCATTCAGTGGGTAAATTCTATTCAGGCTCTCATCCTCCTCTTCTTATCTGGACGGGCTATTTGTTCACTTCCGTATTCGGGATGAATAATATAAGCTTCAAGATTTTTATTTTCATCATAAGCGCGGCGCTTTTATGGATGCTGATGCTTATGGGGAAAAATATTTACAGCGGGCGGGAGGGGATTATCGCCGCGGTAATTTTTTCAAGCAATATAATATTCAGTATTTTCTGCAACCGGTTCCAGTTCGACATGCCGTACTCGCTTCTTATCGTTTCTTCATTTTATCTGGTCCTGAAATACCTGGACACAGGAAACAGGAAATATAATTACTTCGCGGGAATCGTTTTCGGCCTCTGCCTGATGGTGAAAATACTCGTTGGATTTTTCATACCCATGGTGCTTTTCCTCGCGATGGCCGCAGGAAGAAAAAGGTTTAAATACAGTTTCGCCGATCTCTCTGTAATGACAATCATCGGCGTAATAATAGCCGCGCCGTGGCATGCTTACATGTTCGTTACCTATGGTAAAGAGTTCGTAAATTATTTCTTCTTCTATCACATATACGAAAGGGCGCTATTCGGAGTGGAGCATAACACCAAAGGCTCCGGATATTTATACCACATTAACTATCTGCTCACAATTCTTCCGTACGGAGTCGTTATGCTTTTCGGAGCGTTCAAAAAGATCATTAACTTCAGGAATCTCGGAGCAAAGGAAATATTCGTCCTCGTTTGGTTCATTACGGGCCTTCTGATAATCACATTCTTCCGTACGAAGCTTGAAGTATACATACTTCTTATACTTACTCCCGGGGTCTTCATATCCGCAGATTATATCAGAAATCTCGACGCGGTCGAATTAAAGGAAAAATTATCGCTTCTCGTATTCACTGCTCTGAATATTTTCTGGTCGGTCCTGAACTACTTCAGGATTGAAGAAGGTTATGTTCTGCGGAAAGACAACCTGCCTGTATTCCTCATTCTGACGGCTGTCTGGGCGGCGCTTTCTGTTATTAGCATTTTCTATTTGATGAAGAAGAGGCGGGGCATTCCGGGTATATACTATGCTTTTATTTTAGTATTTTTATTTTTTATCAGCGCTTTGTACGCGCTGCGAATACCGTACTGGGAGAACTCCTTCAATATAACCGGAATCAGGAATGAGATAGAAAAGAGCGGCGGCCGAAATCTTGTTTATGTCGCGAGCAATTACAGGTTTAACCCCCAGTTCAGTTTTTATTTCGACGGACTTGATCTCGGATGGAAAACAGGGAAATACAATTTCGAATTTCTGGATACTAAAAACGGCACCGAAAGCGTAAAAGCGGTGCTTACGGGAAAAAAAGAGCCATGCAACATTATAGTCGAGAAAGACAGGATTAACAGAAGCGATTATCCGGAATCGGGCCTGTTTATTCCTGAAGGATTTATTCTTGTGAAAAAGTCTCCGGGGTACGAATTATACAGCAACTTTTGGAAATAATAAAAACAGACATATCGAAAAGCGCAGAATGGGATGACTTCCTGAGTCACGAATATAACATGTTTTATGACAAGAGGTTCCTTTGCTACAACGACGTGTTCGAGAAGAATATTAAATGGCACCATCTTCTCTTCAGGGAAAAAAACAAGGTTGTTGCGATAATTCCAGGAAATGAGGTAACGGATAAAGGCGTTAAATCTTACATATCCTGCGACGGCGTGAGTTTCGGCGGTTTTCTCTGGAGGGACAAGCTGAAGATTACAGATTTCCTCGAGGCCATTTCCGGATTCAGGGAATATCTTGCTTCCCGAGGTTTCGCCAGATGTCTTATTCGCAATTCGCCTTACATTTACCACAGGAACGCGAACGAGGAATACGAATATGCGCTCATACTTTCGGGATTCAACGTAACAAGGTATTCGATTACGAATATCGTCGACCTCAAGAGCTTTGAATTTGAAAAACTGAAAAATCCCAAAAAGCGTTCAATCCAGAAATCGGCTAAGATAATCGCCATAGATATGATAGAGGATAACATAACAAAAGACACACTCGGCGATTTTTACAACATACTTTATTCAAACAGGGAGCTAAAGAACGTCAAGCCGACGCATTCTCTGGAAGAGCTCGTGTACCTGAAGAACGTAATGAAAGACAGGATAAAACTTTTCACCGCGAAGATCGACGGCGAGACGGCTGGCATATGCACTCTCTTTCTTGTGAAAGACGACGTTGTGCTTAATTTCTATCTTGCTGCTGACGAGAAGCATAAAAAAGACAGGGTGTCTGATTACCTTCTCTATAAGACGATTGAATGGTCGAAACTGAACAATTTCCGCCTTTACGACATCGGAACGTCAAACGTCGGGAACGAACTTCTGCAGGGGCTTTTCGACTTCAAAAAGAAGTTTATGGCCGACGGATTTTTAAGAAAAAGCTTTACACTAAATCTATAGATAATGATAAAGAACAAGAGAATTCTGCTTACTGGAGGCGGCGGTTTCATAGGAAGCCGTCTGGCCGAGTTATTCAGCAAGGACAATGAAATACTGATTTACGATATATTCGCGAGGGATTCGCTAAAATACAAGAAAATAAACAAGAGCAACGTAAAGATAGTCAGAGGGGATATCACGGATTTCACGATGCTTAAGAATGCAGCCGAGGATTTCAAACCGCAGATAGCGCTTCATCTGGCGGCGATAGCCGGCGTGGATACGGTCATAAACAATCCCGTCAAGACTATGGATGTTAACATACTCGGCACTTTCAATTTCGTTAAAGCGCTTGAAAAATACAGCGGAAAACTCGAACGGGTTGTCAACTTTTCCACGAGCGAAGTTCTCGGAGCATATGCCTACAAGTCAAGCGAAATGTCAAACACCAACCTTGCTCCCGTCGGAGAGGGCAGGTGGACTTACTCTATAAGCAAGGTTTCAGGCGAGCATTTGCTTTACAGCTATTACAAGACAAGAGGATATCCGGCGGTTTCAATCAGGCCTTTTAATATATACGGCCCGGGGCAGATAGGCGAGGGCGCGATACAGATTTTCATAAAGAACGCAGTTCTGAACAAGGAAATTCAGATACACGGCGAGGGCGATCAGATAAGGTCGTGGTGTTATATCGACGATATGATCGACGGAACAATGCTCTGCCTTACGAATAAAAAAGCCGTAGGCGAAATTTTCAACATCGGCAACCCGAAAGGTACGATCACGATATCTTCTCTCGCCGAAAAAATTATATCGCTCACAAAAACAAAATCGGCAGTTAAATACATACCGAAGAATTATGTGGATGTTGAGTTGAGAATACCCAGCATAGAAAAAGCGCAGGAAATGCTCGGGTTCAGGCCGAAGGTCGATTTAAACGAAGGCATACTAAAAACATACAGGTGGTATAAAAAATATTTTAACAAATGAAATATTTTTATCTTTCATACGGCGAGATGAGCCTCAGGTGTCTTAATGACCTTATCTCGATGGATTTTGCTCCTTCGCTCGTTGTGACGCACGGCACATACGAATACGAAAATCAGAAAGACAACTTCTATAAGAAAATTGGAGATATATGCGCTTCGGCGGGTATTGAGCTCGTAAAGACCGATGATGTATCATCGATAAAGGAAAAACTCAAAGGCTTTGATGCGGGCGTCAGCGCCGGATTCATGGAAATTATAAAGGAAGATGTTTTCGGACTTCCCGAATTCGGAATACTTAATATCCATTGCGGAAAGCTTCCGGAATTCAGGGGAAGAGCGCCGATTTCAAGAGCCATCATGGAAGGAAGCGATACTCTTATCCTGACGGTCCATAAAGTCGACAGCGGCTTGGACTCTGGCGATATACTGCTTGAGAAGGAAATAATAGTCGACGACGAAGACGATGTCAATACGCTTTATTATAAATGCTCTTTCAACTGCGCTCATGTTCTAAGGGAAGCATTCGAAAAACTTACTTCGGGAAGTTCAGGCATATTTACCAGGCAGGATCTGTCGGTAAAGCCGAAACCGAATCAGAAAATTAACGAGCAGGAGAGAAAAATAGACTGGAATTCCGGTGTGAGGACTATTTACAACAGAATTCGGGCTCTGACTCTCCCTTATCCCGCAGCATACACTGAATTTAACGGCCGGCGTATCTATATTCTCCGCTCAAAACCATTTTACACTCTCGATAAGCCCGGCGTGAACGGTGAAATAACGGAAGTGAACAACGATTTTATACTCGTGAAATGCGGGGACGGCTACATAATGAATTACGACGTAAGAGACGAAAATATGGAAAGCATAAACCTAACTGAAGAATTTAACAAAGGAGACAGGTTCAATTGAAAATAATCGACGGGCACATACACATAGGCAAATGGAGCAGCGTTTTTCTCGATTACGGAACGAATGTCAGCGACGCGGTCAGCGTTATGAAGGAATCGGGGATAGATTCGGCTGTGGCTCTGCCCTGCGATACTTTCATGAACGCCGAACTTCTCGGCGAAATAAAATCGCAGAGCGATTTCACATTTCATTTTGCGGCGTGGATAAATCCTGAAGACCCGAAACTCGATTCGTTCATTGAAAACAACCTGAACGACATTAAAGTGTTCAAGTTCCACCCGTCGTTTCAGAGAATGAGAATAACCGACGAGCCGTATTCAAAATATCTCGACATAGCTGAAGAGAGGAACATTCCCGTCATCGTTCATTGCGGAAGATGGCAGGACATAGCGAGTTATACTTTTCCGATGGAAGTCGCGAAGAAAAGAAAGAAACTCAACGTGATTCTCGCGCATCTCGGCGGCGACCAGCCATCCCTGTGTACCGGATGCGCCACGGCGGTAAAGGAAAGCGGACTCAAAAACGTGTATCTCGGAACTGAATCTGTAAGGGAATTTCATTTTGTGAACGAGGTGGTCAAGACGGCCGGAGCGGACAGGGTGATATTCGGAAGCGATTACAACCTTGGCCTGCCGAAAATGTACATACCGATAATCGAAAGTCTGAAAATAAGCAAAGAAGAAAAAGAATTGATATTTTTCCGCAATATATCAAGGCTTTTGAGTATTGAATAAAAAAATCCTACATATAGCTCCTCAGAATTTCGCGGGCATGCCGCTGGATTTCGCGAGGATGCAGTCCGAGAACGGCTATAATGCCCGTCTGGTAACGATTTTCAGGAATACAATAAATTTCGAGGAAGATCTTACGCTTGGTTTCAATCTTCCGGTTAGCAATGCCGCGAAAAAATGGCGCGACTCGAAAATTACCGGTATGAAATACTATAAACCGAAGAATGCCCTCGAAAGCATATACTTTAAACTGCGCGATTTCAAAAACAGCGGCGTAATCGAGAAGTTTATAGACGATAATAAACTGTATGACTACGATGTTTATCATTTCGACGGCGGCATGGATTTTTACAGAAACCTGCGGTTCGCCAAAGAACTTAGGAAACTGGGAAAGAAGATAGTTTGCTGTTACTTCGGCAGCGACCTCAGAACCCGGGGGATATTCAGGGAACTCGACGAAATGAGCTTGCTTAACCTCACAGTGGAATTCGATCATCTGCGTCTCCATAAGAATATTCATTACCTGTTTTTCCCGTATGATGTAAAGAGAACGGAGTATAATTTCTGCAAAAACGAAAAGCTGAAAATCATTCACTCGCCCACAAACCGTCTTTACAAGGGCACGGACAGGATTCTGCCCGTAATCGAAGAATTGAAAAATGATTTCGATTTTGAATTCATACTTGCCGAGAACGTCTCGCGCGACAAACTTCTTGAGATGAAAAGAAACTGCGACCTCTCCATAGACCAGGTAGGCGGCGTGATGGGCGGCTCCGGCTACGGGAAGAACTCGATAGAAAATCTTTCTATGGGGCTTCCGACAATTACGGAATTTTATGACGAGTACATGGAATTCATTCCTGAAAATCCTTTTATTTGCTGTAATATAGACACACTGAAAGAAACACTTATTAATATCTTCAAGAACAGGGAAAGACTGAAAGAATATTCCGAAAAGGGGAGAGCGTGGGTTGAGAAGTATCATTCTTTCGAAAGCGTGAACAGAAGACTCGAAGAATTGTACAGGGAGAGCGGAATTTGAGCAAGCATGTAAAAGACCTGTTCTCGCAGACTACGATTTACGGAATCGGATTGTTCGCCAATAAGGCAATATCGTTCGTTCTTCTGCCTCTTTACACTTATTATTTCGCGCCTTCGGAACTCGGTGTTTACAACATAGTGCAGTCCGTCTGGCTGTTTATAATATTAATTTACCTTTACGGCCAGGAAACCGCCTTTATTAAATTTTTTATAGATGCGGAAAACGAGCGCGAAAAGAAAAACATATATTCGACAACTCTGATAATGCTTGCACTTACTTCGCTTGCATTCTCTTCCGCTTTGTATTTCCTTTCGGGCCCGTTATCCGGCTTGTTCAGTTTTGAAAACCCGCAGACCGGGCTTAAGCTAATAAAGATACTCGGACTGCTTCTTTTCACAGATACGCTTTTCCGTTTTCCGCTGCTTCTGATACGGGCCGAGCTGAAAGCCGCATCATACCTGTATCTCACGCTGCTGTCGGTTTTAGTGAACATCGCCGCCAATTTCATTCTAATCGTATACCTGAAAACCGGAGTCGAAGGAATCTTCTACAGTTACATCATATCCTGTGTAATAACTTTTATTGCGGGTCTTTTTGCTACGGGCAGGTATCTTGGATTCACGTTCTCATTCGATAAAGCGAAGAAGCTGGTCCATTACGGAAACAAGTTCATATACATCGGCCTGTTCATACTGCTTATCGACGTGTCCGACAGGTTCTTTCTTAAATACTTCTTCAGCGAGGATGTTGTCGGAATTTACAGCGCTAACTACAGGCTGGCGTCCGTAATGTCGCTGCTTGTCGCTGCGTTCAGGTTTTCCTGGACGCCTTATTTCCTGAACCTCGAGAAGAATCCCGAAAACAAGAAAATGATATCGGAAATATTTACATATCTTGTGTTTGCCGGACTTCTGTTATTCCTGATTTTCTCTTTTTTCACCGCACCCTTCGTGAAAATATCTTTCGGGAAATTCTCTCTTCTTGATACTCGTTATCAGGGCGGGCTGACGATAGTGCCGCTGATTCTTCTCGCGTATTTCTTTTCGGGGATGTATTCCGCAATGAGCGTCGCGCCTTTTTATGCCAACAAGACAGGTGAATTGTTTTTCGTTACGTTTTTCGGATTCGTTGTGAATACCGTTATGAATTTCATACTCATACCGAAATACATTATGACGGGCGCCGCAGTATCAACGCTTGTCACTTATCTTTTCATGCTCGTTTATCTTTACATACGTTCTCTTAAAATCTACAGGATAGAATTCAACACCGCCGGAATACTTGTCATAAGCGGGTTTGCGGCGATTTCGTATTTTCTTTACGCGCTGGCGTCTTCATATTTCGATAACGTAATTTTAATAATAATTTCGTTTTTCATCATAGCCTTCTTCATAATTTTTTTAAGCCTCACAAAAACGATAAAATTAACCACTGTAAAATCAATATTTATAAAACGCACCTAAAGTAAAACTTTATTGATTTTTCTCTTGACATTTAAGAATAATGTACTTATGTTTGTAGTAGATGGATGAGATAAAATAAGAATTACCCTTTCTTATTTAAAACCAATCCGGTTGTTGCGAGGCGATAACCGGATTTTTTATTTATATAAACCATTATGTTATCATTCCAAATTTAATGCTGCAACATGTAATGCGTCCGATAATGCAATTTTTCTCCAATTTCAGGTCTTTAACATATTATTTCCGATTAAATACTGTTTCTTTTTCAAGACCCTATAAAATTGCAGTTTAATAATTTATTGTTTTACACTTTTATTAGAATAATAACTTCTTTAACTTGCAGAATAAACAAATTTCATTGGAATGAAAAAACATCTACTCTCTTTATTTTCCCTGGTGTTGATATTCGTTTTTTCCCAGTCAGTTTTTTCTAATGCGATTACAACAGAAAGCAAGGGAACAGGTATTAAAGTCAATCTGCTTGAATCAAGAAGCGGTTACACAAAACTCGAATACGTGTTCAGCGGATTTGATTCAAAAGAAATAAAAATTAACGGCTCGCTTTACACTTCTTTTTCCGCTCCTGAAATGTCATGGCTTTCGGAAAAAGGTAATCCCGAGCTTCTCACTTACAAGCGCAGTATTCTCATACCCGATAACGCGGGTATGAATTACAGAATACTGTCCGCTGAAACGGAGACTGTTTCGACTCTTCCCGTTATGCCTTCAAAGGGGCATTTCACAAGAGACATCGACCCTAATTCCGTACCTTATACTTTCAGCAGCGTGTACTCAACCGACAGTTATTATCCGCATAACAACATTGAATTTGAAACTCCTTATATAGTGAGGGATTTCAGGGGCATGACGGTTCAGTTCAATCCCATGCAGTACAATCCTGTGCAGGGAAAGTTGATAATAACAAGAAAACTCGTTGTTGAAATTTATTCAGACAACAATGTGAAGGCCGTAAATCCTCTCGTAAGGCAGAACCCGCTCACGAGGGTTTCCAACGAGTTCGCCGGAATTTACAGAGACCTGTTTATTAATTACGGCACAGGCGATATGAGGTACGATTCCATCCCGGAACCCGGTAAAATGCTCGTCATCTGCCCGACAGCTTACATGACCGCTATTCAGCCTCTCGTGGCGTGGAAACAGTCGCGCGGTTTAAACGTAACTGTTGCAGAATACCCGACGACAACAGGCACGGGAAACACAGCCATTAAAACTTACATACAGAACATGTATAATTCGACAGGTTCTGTTACATATATTATATTAGTAGGAGACGTCGCTGACGTTCCCACTCTGAACGGAGTATACGAATCCGCTCCGTCCGATCCCTGCTATGTGAAGCTCGCCGGAACCGACGCGTATCCGGACGCTTTCATTTCCAGAATTTCCTGCCAGAACGCGGCAAGCGTGGATTATGTGGCAAAAAAATTCATAAAGTTTGAAAGAGACATAGAATACGGCGCCCCCTGGTACAACATGGGAACGGGCATCGGCGGTCCTGATGTCGGCGGCTCGCCTCCGTATGCCGACTCTATCAGAATGAACTGGGTGCGCGATACTCTGATGGCGCACGGATTTACACAGGTCGATAAAGTTAACGGACCCGTAGCGACACCTCAGACATTGATAAACTGCCTGAACGGAGGCAGATACGTCCTCAATTATATCGGACACGGTTCGGGAACCTCCTGGAGCAACACCGGATTCTCCGTTACAAATGCATATCAGCTGGCGAACGGATGGAGGGAACCTTATCTTTGCGACGTTGCATGCCTCAACGGTAACCTTACTCTGAATGAATGTTTGGCCGAAGCTCTTTTAAGGGCCGGAGACACTGCAAACCCGAAAGGATGCGTGACGATTTACGCGTCATCCACAAACGCGAGCTGGGTTCCGCCCTGCGATATGCAGATGGCGGCTATGAGACACCTCGCTAACCAGACGAAGAAAACCGCTGGAGCGATTTCTTTCTTCGGCGTTATGGCAGCTATGGACATTAACGGCGGCAGCACGGGCGAAGGCCTTAAACTCATGGAACAGTATAATATCTTCGGAGACTGTTCGCTCCTACTTACCAGAGGCGTTCCTCTCGGACCTGCGATTTCACACAATCAGCTTCCGAACACGGAAAATCTCACAGGACCTTATACTGTCAATTGCGTCGTGAGCCCGACAGGCAGTCCGATAACAAGCGTAAAACTGTTTAAAACCACATCGACTGCTTTCGACAGCGTTTCAATGACGAATTCGAGCGGAACCAACTGGACTTCAAGCATTACAGGAACAGGTTCTCCCGCGACATACAAGTATTATATTAAAGCAGTGGACGGAATGGGAAGAGTCTCGACTCTGCCCGGCGGCGCACCCGCGAACTATTTCTCGTTCGTCGCTTCGCCAGACAACATTAAACCGGTTATAACCCACACGGCTCTGCTGGATGTACCTAAATCAGTATGGCCTGCAACCGTTACGGCAAACGCAACGGATAATATCGGAATCGATTCAGTCTGGGTGAGATGGTACAAGAACAATACATCAACCGGAACGAATCATTTCAGGCTTATAAACACATCTGGCTCGAATTTCAGCGCCGCGTTCAATTCCACGCAGGCGCAGGTAAATTACAACGACTCGATATTCTACAGGATTTTCGCAAAAGACAACTCGAGCGCGCATAATATGGATTCAACCGCGCTCTATAAATTCAAGATAATAAATCTCACTAACGCGTGCGTCGGTACAGGAACAACTTCGTCGAACTATCCTTTTACAACATACTGGATGGACGGAAGAACGCAGATGCTGTTCACTTCCGCTGAACTTACAGCGGCAGGTATGGGTATAAACAGCGCGATCACAAAACTCGGATTCAATGTAATCTCCGCTTCCAGTCAGCTTATGAACGGATTCAGCGTTAAGTTCCAGCTGACATCACAGACGAGTCTGACGGGCTGGGTTACTTCCGGATGGACAACGAATTATTCGGGCACCTATACTGTTCCGGGAACGGGCTGGCAGTATATACAGCTTAACACGCCGTTTGTGTACAACGGAACATCAAACCTGCTTGTTGAAGTATGCTACGATAACACTTCATACACATCATACTCGACGGTCAATTCAACTTCCGCGGCGGGTATGACGTGGGGATATTACACGGACAACAGCGCCGGCTGCACTATGACTAGCGGCGCAGCGCAGTCGAACAGACCGAACGTCTGCTTCACAGTCACTACAATCGACGGAACGGAAAATCACGGCAACGTTATACCCGACAGGTATAACCTTGCGCAGAATTATCCGAATCCGTTCAATCCCGTAACAAAGATTAACTTCGCATTGCCGAAACAGGGACTCGTTACACTTAAGATATACGACGTTCTCGGCAGGGAAGTAAGGACTCTCGTGAACGAAATCAAACAGGCGGGAAACTACTCTGTCGATTTCAACGGCGCCGAATTCTCAAGCGGCGTTTATTTTTACAGGATAGAATCGAACGACTTCACCGACGTGAAGAGAATGATTCTGATCAAGTAATTTTTATATTGATTTCTCACCAGGGGAGCGGGTATTTATCTGCTCCCCTTTTTTATTCTTAAAATTCGAAAATAACCTCCTCAAATTTTCACGTTCAGTATATAAAATAAATGAGTCATCGTTCAGAATATGCCGGGTCATGATTACGGTAAATATTAAACAAAATAATAATTTATTATTCTCATAATGATTGTTTTAATTGAAATTCATTTTTATTAAATTCAACTCGTCTCATTTATAAATCAAAATAATGAACATTCACAAAAAAACACTTGTACAGCTTCTTATTGATTCGATGAAAAAATTTGATGTCATGCAGGACATCATCTTTACAAAAAAAGACAATGGTTACGAGGGCGTCAACAGGTTTGAGATCGTAAATTACTCGATGTGTATCAAGGAATACCTCGAAACTCTGGGACTAAGAAAGAACAGCAATCTCGCCATTATATCCGAAAACCGTCTTGAATGGGTAATAACGGACATGGCATGCATACTCTCGCAGAACAGGACGGTGCCGATTTATCCTTCTCTTACGCCCGAATCAATAAAGTATATACTTAATGACTGTCAGGCTGAAATAGTGTTCGTGTCGACCGGCATGCAGCTCGACAAGATACTTTCAATTAGGGACGAATGCCCTGACCTGAAATATATAATATCATTCAACAGTTTTGAAAGAGCCAATATCAAGGAAAAGATAATCTCTTTTCAGAATATATTTTCCGACAAGAAGAAACTTTCAAAGAGCGAACTGCTTGAAAAGGTAGAAATCATCTCCGACAGCGTAAATGACGACGACCTGCTTACTATAATATATACGTCCGGCACGACGGGCGTGCCCAAGGGCGTTATGCTTTCGCACAAGAACATCTATTCGAACCTGGTTTCATTTCCGGAAGTGCTTCATATCGACGAGCGGGAAATTTTCCTGTCTTACCTTCCGTACTCGCACATATACGAGAGGACAGCGGGGTATTATCTTCCGTTCTTCTGGGGTTCCAGGATATATTACGCGCAGAGCATAGATACAATCGGCGCGCAGATGATTGAAGTAAAACCGACGATCGTTATCACTGTTCCCAGGCTTCTCGACAAGATTTACAATAAACTTATGAAGAGCGCATACGAAATGCCTGAAGGTTACAAGAAAAAAATCTTTAACTGGGGTATAGGCGTTGCAAGGTCGCACTGGCACAACAAGGATACTATCAAATGGAAACTGGCCGACAAGCTCGTGTTCTCTAAGATAAGGGAGAAGACAGGCGGCAGCCTGCATCTTTTTGTCTCGGGCGGCGGCGCTTTAAGCAAGACTGTAGGCGAATTCTTTGAAGGACTCGGAATTATGACGCTTGAAGGCTACGGGCTCACGGAAACTTCTCCGGTAGTTGCAGTAAACAGAATTGACTCTAATAAATACGGCACAGTCGGATATCCGATGAGAGGCGTGAAAGTCAGGATTGCCGAAGACGGAGAAATACTCGTCAAAGGCGATATTGTTATGCTTGGCTACTACAACCAGCCCGAGCATACGGCCGAGGCGATAGTCGACGGATGGTTCCACACAGGCGATATAGGCGAACACGATTCAGAAGGAAGGCTCAAAATAACGGACAGGAAAAAATCGCTTTTCAAATCGTCCGGAGGTAAATATATTGCGCCGACTCATATAGAGGAGCTGGTTTCGTCGCTTCCTTACGTGGATCAGATTATCGTTATCGGTAACGAAAGGATGTACGTTACTGCGCTAATCGTTCCGGAAGTATCCGAACTGAAATTCCTCGCGAAGAAGCTTTCCGTTAACATAGAGTTCGAATCGGACCTCTTCACAAATCCTGCAATACTTAAGCAGATTGAAAAGGATATTAATGAAGTGCAGAAAAATCTCGCTTCATACGAGAAAATAAGAAAGTTCAACCTTCTTCAGACTCCGTTTACCATAGAGGGCGGCGAACTTACTCCTTCGCTGAAGATAAAGAGGAAATTCGTCGAAGAGAAGTACAAGCATATTATAGACAACATGTACCATAAGGTCTGAAAATAACAAAAATAAATATTCAAATATAACCCGCTTCAAAGCGGGTTTTTCATTTAAGCCGGCGTTTTGTGGCGTCAGGTGTTTCCACCTGACGCGCAGGCCAAAGGCCTGCAGAAACATACCGCGAATCGCGTCACGAAGCTAGGGCTTCGTGACGAGTCGGAAAACTAATACTATATTCATATTTGATTTTTAATATGTATTTTTGATTTTATATTTTTGATATTTTATATTTTTTGATATTTTTCTCCATTTATTAAGCCCTTTTAAATTACTACTTTCATAAATATTTAATCAAAAATAAAAAATGCGCGTACTCGTTACAGGCGGTGCAGGTTACATAGGTTCGCATACTGTCAGAAGACTTCAGAAAAAAGGCCATGAGGTAGTCATTCTCGACAACCTTTCGCGCGGACATATCGAATCCGTTCCGAAAGATGCGGTTTTTGAAAAGGCCGACCTTCTGGATGTTAACAGTCTGAAGTATGTTTTTTCGAAACATTCATTCGATGCCGTGGTTCACTTCGCGGCCTTCGCGTATGTCGGCGAGTCAGTCGAAAATCCCGGACTATATTATGAAAATAATGTAACAGGAAGTTTCAATCTCATAAAAACCGTCAACGAATACGGCGTCAAAAAGTTTGTATTTTCTTCAACCTGTTCCGTGTACGGCAATCCCGAGAGAATTCCGATTTCGGAAGAGCAGGTGCCTGCTCCGATAAATCCTTACGCGAAAACGAAACTGATGATTGAAAACATACTATCTGATTTCGACGGATCGCACGGACTTAAATACACAGCTCTAAGGTATTTCAACGCTGCGGGTGATTCCGACGACGGCTCGATTGGCGAGAGCCATGATCCGGAACCGCATCTCATACCTCTTGTTCTCTATACCGCTCTCGGAAAAAGAGACAGCATAAAGATTTACGGAGACGATTACGGGACGAAAGACGGCACGTGTCTTCGGGATTACATTCACGTTAACGACCTTGCCGACGCGCATGTTCTTGCTCTCGAATACCTGAATGACGGAAATCCATCAGCTGCGATCAATGTTGGAACAGGCGAAGGTTATTCCGTGAAGGAAATCGTCGACGCCGCAAGGGAAGTGACAGGCAAAGAAATAATATCGGAAATTACTGGCAGACGCGCCGGGGATCCTGCGGTGCTAATAGCGGATAACGCGAAAGCAAAAAAAGTTCTCGGCTGGAAACCGGAATACGGTCTGAAAAGAATAATCGAAACAGCCTGGAACTGGCATAAAAATCAAAAATATTAATCAATAAATTTATATATATGGATATTTCCGTAATCGGTACAGGATATGTGGGACTTGTTTCAGGAACCTGCTTCGCTGAAATGGGCAACAATGTAATATGCGTCGATAACAGTCCCGAAAAACTAAAAAAACTCCAGAACGCTGAAGTCACTATCTATGAGCCCGGCCTTGAAATAATATTCAGCAGGAACATAGAAAAGGGCAGACTGAGTTTCACAGGCGATCTGAAGCATGCAGTGCTGAATACGGAAGTTGTTTTTCTCTGCCTTCCCACTCCGCAGGGCGAGGACGGTTCCGCCGACCTTCAGTACGTGCTCGGCGTCGCTAAGGAAATCGGAAAGATTCTGAATAACGATGGAAATAAAAATTATAAGATTATAGTCAACAAGAGCACCGTTCCTGTCGGAACGGCGCAGCTTGTCGAAAAGGAAATCAGAAAAGAAGGCGGCGACAATTTCGATATAGTTTCAAACCCCGAGTTTCTGCGGGAAGGATTCGCCGTAGACGATTTCATGAAACCCGACAGAATTGTCATCGGTTCCGAAAGCAAAACCGCGCTCGATAAAATGCGCCTGCTTTACGAACCGTTCGTCAGGCAGGGAAATCCGATTGTCGAAATGAATACGGCAAGTTCCGAAGTCACGAAGTATGCCGCGAACTCTTACCTCGCTATGAGAATCACTTACATGAACGAACTCGCCAACTTCTGCGAAGCGGCGGGCGCGGATATCGACAACGTCAGAAGAGGTATGGGAACGGACACGAGAATCGGAAAGAGATTCCTTTTCGCCGGAATCGGTTACGGCGGCTCATGTTTCCCCAAAGACGTCAACGCGCTTATTAAAACTTCAATAGACAAAGGCTCCGAAATGAGCCTTCTTACGGTTGTCGATAAAATAAACAAAGCCCAGAAGAAAGTACTATTCAATAAAGTCCTGAAACATTTCAACAACGATATAAAGGGAAAACATTTCGGCGTATGGGGACTCGCTTTCAAACCGAACACTGACGATATGAGGGAAGCTCCGTCTGTTGTTATCATAAACGAACTGCTCAAAGCAGGCGCGAAGGTAACCGCATATGATCCCGCTGCCGTTGAGACGTCAAAGTTCTATCTGAAAGATACAATTACTTACGCGAAAGACGAGTATGAGGCAATAAAAGGCGCAGAAGCTCTTCTTGTTTTCACGGAGTGGAACGAATTCAGGAATCCGGATTTCGATAAAGTGACTTCGCTTCTGAAGAATAAAATAATATTCGACGGAAGGAATATATATTCGCTGGATAAAATGAAAGAACTCGGATATACTTATTACAGCATAGGAAGAAAAACGGTAAAGCCGTAATAATTATTTCTCAATAATCTTTTTAAAGTATTCGTAAGTGATCTTAAGCCCTTCTGCGCGGGAAACTTTCGGCTCCCAGCCGAGAATCTTCTTCGCCTTTGTAATGTCGGGCTGGCGCTGTTTCGGGTCGTCTGTCGGCAGTTCCTCGTAAACAATTTTCTGCTTCGTGCCAGTAAGCTTTATTATTTCTTCGGCGAACTCTTTGATTGTAATTTCGTCCGGATTGCCGATGTTCACGGGCATCGAGTAATCGCTCATAAGCAGCCTGAAAATTCCTTCCACCATGTCGTCTATGAAACAGAACGAGCGCGTCTGGCTTCCGTCGCCGAAAACCGTGATGTCTTCGCCTCGTATCGCCTGACCAATGAAAGCGGGCAGAGCGCGGCCGTCGTTTAACCTCATTCTCGGGCCGTACGTGTTGAATATTCTCACTATGCGAGTATCGAGTCCGTGATATGTGTGATATGCCATCGTTATCGCTTCCATGAATCTCTTCGCCTCGTCGTAAACTCCGCGCGGACCTATGGGATTGACGTTGCCCCAGTATTCTTCCGTCTGCGGATGAACGTTCGGGTCGCCGTAAATTTCGGATGTCGAAGCGATAAGAAAACGCGACTTCTTTTCTTTCGCGAGTCCAAGCAGATTATGGGTTCCGAGAGAGCCGACTTTCAATGTCTGTATCGGGATTTTAAGATAATCGATCGGGCTTGCGGGAGATGCGAAATGGAGTATGTAATCCAGGCTGCCGGGCACGTGCACGAATTTTGTGACGTCGTGAAAATAAAATTCGAATTCCTTCTTCGGAAAAAGATGCTCTATGTTCTTCATCGAACCTGTGCTTAGGTTGTCCATTCCGATAACCTGGAATCCTTCCTTTATGAACCTGTCGCATAAATGCGAACCGATAAATCCTGCCGCGCCTGTGATTAATACTCTCTTTTGTGCCATCTCTGTAATTTTGTAGAAATTAATCATTTCGTGAAACAATTGATAAGGAATTATTGAGAATCTAGAATTTAGAATCTAGAATCTAGCTGGAATTGCTTACGAGAATCAAGAATCAAGAATCAAGAATCAAGAAGAGCGAGAACATCAGAATCTAGAATTTATCCCGACAAGTCGGGACGCCCCGAGTAACTCGGGGTAGACGCCGAACGCGGATTTTAGAAGCGAAGATTATTTTTCACTCGTGACTACGCTCCGGCGTAGTCACGAGTTTTTGTGAAACGGATTTTTAATTCTCTCAATCAGTTGAGGCTTTTGTACACAAACTCAATCCAGTCGCTGCAGGAGAACGAATTGGCTAAATCCTTGTATTCTTTCAGGACATCTTTATCCTGTATTTCATTCAGCGATTTTCCGCTGTTCTTTTCATTTCTTACTATTTCAATAGTCTTGCCGATTATATCCGCGTATTCCCCGAGTTCAGACCTGCTGTAAACCCTGCCGTGGCCGGGGATAATCTTAATATCGGAAGGCGTCATCTGAATGATCTTTCTTATGCTTTCAAGCATCGTCAGCGCGTTTCCGCCGTGTTCGGTGTCGATGAAAGGAAATTCGTCCGCGAAAATAATATCTCCGATATGTATGACATTCGCGTTCCTGAAATAAACAACGGCGTCGCCGTCAGAATGACTGCCCGACATCGAAATGATTTTTATGCTGTCGCCGTTGAACTTAAGTTCGTAAGAATCCGTGAACGTAATATTCGGCAGAGCGGAACCGGGATACGCTTTCTGAACTTCTCCGAGAAGCGTCCCGTCTTCAGAAAGGAGTTTCCTCACGTTATCGTGCGCGATTATTTTTACTCCGTTTCCGAAATACTTTTGCCCTCCCGCATGGTCGAAATGCCAGTGGGTGTCGGCGATATACTCGAGTTTCTTCCCTCCGCTTATGCTGTCAAGAATATTTTTAAGAAATTTTCCGTATTCATAGTAATTTGCATCAACAATGAATATCCCGTCTGGTCCTATCGAAGCCAGAATATTGACCGGAACAAGCGTGATTTCCCACAGACCTGGCGACAACTGCGCTATCTTTCGCCTGGGGGCTTTAGTGGAATCCTGCGCGAATAAGTTTACAGAGATTAGTATAATAAGAAAAATAAATGCGGTAAATGCTTGTTTTTTCATAAGCTATGGTTTGTTGATTATTATACGTTTTAATAAAGATACAGTTGCGGAAATAAACACTGTTTTTACATCTGAAACTTATCGAAACCCGATACGTAACAGTAATTGAGAGCAGTAAGAAGTAAACAACATTTTTCCACTTTCGGTCTCCAGAATGTTTAGGAAAAACCCGGTAGCGAGCCGGGTTTTCTTTTTTCAGAACAGAATCAAGAATTTAGAATTTAGAATTTAGAATCTAGAATCTAGAATCTAGTACTAAGAGCTTATATCTGGAATATGAAGTCTATAATAAATTTTATTTTTTTTGCTCCTCTTGATTCTTGCTTCCGCGTTCTTTGCGTCCCGACTTGTCGGGATTGATTCTATCTGCCAAATCTCTGCTAAATTCTAGATTCTAAATTCTAGATTCTCAGAAGAAGGAATGAATTTTCCGTTTAATCTCACTGTTATATATTTTATATTATTCTATGCTTTCATCGTACATACCAATACTGGTCATAGCGGGATTCGCGCTGATTTTCGCGGTGGTGATGATAAAGTTCACCGTGTTTTTCGGGCCGAGGAATCCGAACAAGGAAAAGGAATCCACTTACGAAAGCGGTATGGAGCCGATCCAGTCCGCCCGTGAGCGGTTCTCCGTGAAATATTATATGGTCGCTGTCAGTTTCATTGTCTTCGACATTGAAATCGTATTCCTTTATCCGTGGGCCGTATCGTTCCTTAGTCTGCCGAGACCGGAAATGCTCTACTCACTGGCCATTGCGATGATTTTCATAGTGATACTCATAGCCGGACTGGTTTACGAATACAAGAAAGGGGTGCTCAAATGGGATTAGAAGAAAAACTAAGCAAAGACGGATTTATAACATCCAAACTCAACGACCTTATAGAATGGTCGCGCAAGAATTCTTTATGGCCCATGCCTATGGGCATTTCATGCTGCGCTATCGAAATGATGGCGGCGGCGGCATCCAGATTCGATATATCCCGTTTCGGTTCCGAAGTTTTCCGTTTCTCACCGCGCCAGAGCGACGTTATGATAGTCGCCGGTACTACTACTTATAAAATGGCGCAGGTCGTCAGAAAAATTTACGACCAGATGCCCGACCCCAAATGGGTAATCGCCATGGGCGCCTGCACTTCATCCGGCGGCATGTACCGCAGCTATTCGGTCGTGCAGGGAATCGATCTGTTCCTGCCCGTCGACGTATACGTTGCCGGCTGTCCGCCGAGACCCGATAACCTTCTTAATGCCCTGATGACTCTTCAGGAAAAGATACTCGCGAGCAAAGTTAAGAGTATAAAGTAGCAATACTAGTTATTCTGGTTCCTGTCAAAATTTATTTTTCGATAAGATTATTGCTTTTTTATTCCGAAAAAATTACTAAATTAAAGGAAACCTAACCTGAAAGGAGAAATATGAAAAAAGTTATATTTACTCTTTTATTATTTGCCTTTTTTATTCCCACTGTATTTGCGCAAAGAATACTTATAAACCAGAATTTTGAAAACACTGGATTCGGTCCGGACAGCCTTCCTCCGAACTGGGCTAAATTCAGCGAAGACCCGATCTCTGGTCCCGGACGCGAATGGGCCGTCAGGGATACAGGAAAGTTCTATGTTGGAAGTACAGTCCTGAAAACAAGGGCTCATAACAGTGTTAGAGCCCTCACCTGTCCATGGACTGCGGGAGACCCTATCGCTGATGACTGGGTGTTCACGGACAGTTTTACAGTCAAAACGGGCGACAGCCTTATTTTCTGGATGCTTATAGGACCTGACAGCCTTTATTCATCGGGTTTTCTGGATACTATGCAGGTCTGGGTGATGTCTGAACAGATTCCGACATTCACTTTACAGAAGCTTGCAACTCTTAAAAGCAATGACAGCGCGGGTGTGCCGTTAGCTAACAATACCTGGAAAATTTATAAATTCCCTTTGTCAGCGTTTAACGGTCAAAAAGTTTATGTTGCCTTCAGATATTATATGAACACTTCAGTAGACGGATTCTGGTGTAATATCGACGACGTGTTTATAGGCAACCGTTCGTATATTGGTATTAATCAGATCGGTACAAACATGCCAAAAACATTTTCGCTTTATCAGAACTATCCGAATCCGTTTAATCCGACTACAAAAATTAAATTCGATATTCCGAGAAATACGCATGTAAAACTTGAGATTTATAACAGTATCGGTCAGCAGATGAAAGTCTTGCATGACGCCTATACAAACGCCGGTTACTATGAAACAGACTTTAACGCCGGCTCGCTCTCGAGCGGTATGTATTTCTACAGACTGACAACTCCCGACTATGTTGAAACAAAGAAAATGATTCTCGTAAAATAAGTTCTCTATCTTTTCAGGCGGGCTTTTGCCCGCCTTTTTTATTTTCCGGAAAGATTCGGGATTAAAAGAATAATATAAGCAATAACATATACTTATTCTGATTTTAAAGCCGTGTTTGTTCAATTTAGGCCGTTTTTTTGAAATTGAATTTACAGGGCTGATTTAGTATCTTCAAAATCTCTCGTGCAAGTTTTGCTCAAATGGCGGAACTGGTAGACGCGCTGCATTCAGGGTGCAGTCCATGTACTTGGGTGGGGGTTCGAGTCCCCCTTTGAGCACAAAAAAAATAAATATGAGAGAAATTGGAAAAAACTTGGAAGTTAAAAAATTTATTCCCGCAAGACGGGGGGGACGGGTACGTCCGATTTGATACTTTTATCAATGAAGTACGCGGCCTTAAAGGCAGAATCAAAATTCCCGATTCTGTAGCCAAGCTTCTCTATATGAGAGGCGTTACCGATTACGACAAAGTAATCAGATTCTTCAAACCGACACTCGACAAGCTGCATGACCCCATGCTGATGAAGGGCTGCGACCTTGCAACCCGCAGGGTTCTTGAAGCGATTCAAAACAAGGAAAAGGTGATGATTCTCGGCGACTACGACGTCGACGGAATTATCGGCGCCTCGATGTTCTCGCTCTTTCTGAGACACTACGGCGTGGATGTATCGATTTTCATACCCAACAGGATCAGCCAGGAGTACGGCCTTTCGAAGAACGCTATAGACGAAGCGAAACAGGATAACATCAAACTGCTCGTCGCTATTGACTGCGGCATCACTGCAATCAATACCGTCAATTACTCGAACGAGAAAGGCATCGACGTGATTGTCTGCGACCATCACCAGCCGCCGGAAATTCTGCCGAACGCTTATGCCATTATGGACCCGATTCAGCCGGGATGCGGATATCCGTTTAAACATCTCTGCGGAACCGGAGTGGCTTTCAAGCTGATTCAGTCAGTATGCAGCAAACTCGGCGATAAGGATTTCGCGTTCACGCTTCTCGATTTCGTCGCCATAGCGACTTCATCCGATATAGTTCCTATTACCGACGAGAACAGGATTCTCGTAAACGAAGGTTTCGCGAAAATAAACTCAAACCCGCGTCCTTCGATTAAGGCGCTTATTGAGAAAATCGGACTGAAGGAAAACAGGGTTAACACAACCAACATCGTCTTCTCTCTCGCCCCGCGTATCAACGCCGTCGGCCGTCTCGGCGACGCCGACCGGGCTGTGGATATGCTCATAAGCGACAACGCCAAAGAACTTGACGACCTCGTGAATATTCTCGACGAAGAGACCGCGAATAGAAGGGAAATTGACAAAAATATAACAGAAAAAGCTTATCAACTTTACGAGGACGAATACAAGGGTAGTGATGATTATTGCATCGTGCTCCATAATGCCGACTGGCATCCCGGAGTTATCAGCATCGTCGCGGCAAGAATGGTTGAGAAATACAACCGCCCGACTATCGTACTTACAACAATCAAAGGCACCGCAAAGGGAAGCGCCCGAAGCATTAACGGCTTCAACGTTTATGAAGCGCTGAAGAACTGCGAGGATATGCTTGTTCAGTACGGCGGACACGCGCACGCGGCGGGTCTGGAGATTGATGTAGATAAAATCGACGAGTTCAGGAAAAGGTTTAATGACATTGCTAAAACAGAACTCATAAGAGACGACCTTAAACCCGAAATAGACGTCGACCTTGAGATTAATTTCGAGGATATAAACCCGACGTTCATAAAGATAATATCATTCTTCGAGCCGTTCGGCCCCGGAAATCCACAGCCGATTTTCATGACAAGGAACGTGAAAATAATCGACGACGTGAAGTTCACAAAGGTCGAATCGCACGTGTTCAAGGTCAGCGACGGCATTTCCGACAAGACCTGGAACGCCGTGTTCTACAATTCAAAGGAACACCTCGATAACATTTCACGGGATTCG
>CAIKZJ010000321.1 GCA_903831845.1 uncultured Ignavibacteriota bacterium | reverse complement strand
TCCCGATGCGGAGGTCCTGCAGGGTCTTGTTGACCTCGTGCTGGCGCCTGCCGCCGATTCAATTGGGGAGATGATTACAAAGGAAGAGAAGATTCTTTTTCCGATGTGCCTCGACAGGTTCACTGAAATCGAATGGTACGAAATAAACAGGCAGTGCGATGAAGTCGGCTATTGTCTATACGCACCGACGTTGAAATGGATTCCCGAAGGCGTTGAAATTAAGGATGAAAATCAGGCGGAAGCCGGAAAGATAAAGCTTTCGACCGGTACGTTCACTCCCGAAGAACTCGAAGCGATGCTTAATTCGATTCCCGTAGATATAACATTCGTCGACAAGGATGACAAGGTGAAGTTTTTCTCGCACGGCAACAAGAGGATTTTCGAGCGCAGCAAGGCGATTCTCGGCAGACAGGTTCAGTACTGCCATCCGCCGTCAAGCGTTCACATCGTAGATAAGATACTCGACGACTTTAAATCGGGCAGGCAGGACTCGGCAAAGTTCTGGATTAATTTCAAAGGCATGTTCGTTCACATTTCCTACTATGCTGTAAGAGGCGCCAATGGCGAATACCTCGGCACTGCTGAAATCACGCACGATATAACGGAATATAAAAACGCAGACGGCGAAAGGAGACTGCTGACTTATGAAAACTGATGTATTGATAACACCCGACATTAAGTTATATGATATGCTTAAAGCGTATCCGCATCTTGAAGACAGGTTTATCGAGCTTGCGCCTGTTTTCGTTAAACTGAAAAATCCCGTATTAAGGAAAACCATTACGAAAGTCACTACCCTGAAACAGGCCTCGCTTGTGGGAAGAGTCAGCCTTTCGATTCTCATCAACGAACTCCGTTCCGCAGCGGGGCAGGGTAATACTGAACTCGCGGTCGAAAAATCCGCTGCGTCTTCAAAACCCGTATGGGCTTCGGAAACCGGCGCTTCGGTAGTTTACGATGCGAGGGAAGACCTTGAATCAGGCGTGCATCCGGTAAACAAAGTCGTGAAGGATTGCTCCGAAATGAGCGCCGGTCAGGTTTACGCGCTCGTTACGCCTTTCACCCCGGCGCCGCTTATAGATATGATAGTATCGAAAGGATTCGACGTTTATTCCGAAGAAGAGTCTCCGGCGAAAGTAATTACATACATAAAAAAAGGAAGCTCGTAAGAGCTTCCTTTTTAAAATCGTATATGTAATCCCGTCAGTTCATCTGCAGATTATTTATTCCGAGCATCGCCCTTACGTTACCGTCGCCTTCCTTGAGGTTCAGGTAATTCGTTGTAGCGAACACGGAGAAATCCTTCTTGACGCTGAAACTTAGCTCTACCTTTATTCCGAATTTATATGTCGAAGAGAAAAGCGCAAGCTGCTGCGTCTTTGCGTCCGAACTTAGAACCTCGATATATCCGAAGAGCGTGCCGAACGTGTTTATTGAAAACGCCGGCTTGAATATTTTCGGGTTGTCCTTTTCGTTCGGGTCGTATGGTTTTTCGCCGAGATGGTAGAACCTGACCTCGTCTCCTTCTGTCGGCACTTCAACAATGCCGATACCGTTTCTGGCAATCACGACGTGCGGAATATACGAAACGTTGTCGCGCTGGACGTTGCTCAGGGGTTTTACTATTTCAACGCTTTCCCATGAAGATGTCTTGCCGCCGGTTCCGAAAAGTTTTACAAAATCGTTCTCGGAGAATTCAAGAAGGACGTCGTTTCCCGCCATGCTTCTGGTGTCTTCGACTATGTTAAACGTGAAGTCGCTGACGTTGCGCTGCTTCCCGCTCCACTTTACGAGCGATTTAAGGTTGTCGGCCGCGTCGCTGAAACCGTTGTATACGCTGGCTTTGAGCAGAGTCTTGCTTCCGTCTACTACGCTTATGTTACCTTCAAGAACCTTGATGTCCCATTCGGTCGTGTTGCTGCTTCCTTCGAAGGTCGTCGAAATATGCTTGGGGATCACGAGCGGAACGTAGTTAAGGCTGTAAAGCCCGTTCTCCGCGTAGCTTACCCATGCGATGCCCGCGTTCGAGATCGTTACTAGGTCGGGACGCTGAATTCCTTCTTCCTGCGAGTGATATAGGTTCTTCTGGTCGCCCTTTCGGACAATCTTCTGCTTAAGCGCGGTGTACGTGAAATTTTTAGGTTCGTTGGCGTCCGCCACGAGTATAATTATGCCGTCGTTTCCTGAAATCACGGCGAGCAGTGCGTCGCCGTCGATCATAACCGAACTGCCCTGGACTTTCATCTTTTCAAGAGAAACAATAGAGCGGTATGTCCTGTCGAGTTTATTTATTCCGAGGTAAGTGTACAGTTCCTTGAGGTTGAGC
>CAIKZJ010000320.1 GCA_903831845.1 uncultured Ignavibacteriota bacterium | reverse complement strand
GCCGAGAAATTTATGCGGCGAGAACATAACCGCGTCAAGATACTGCGCCTTTTTCTTGGGATGCATGTCGATATCAACGTATGGGGCGGAAGCCGCGAAGTCGATGAAACAATACCCGCCGTGTCTGTGCATGATTTCCGCCATTTCGCGGTAAGGCGGTATTATTCCCGTAACGTTAGAGCAGGCGGAGAAAGAGCCGAACTTTGTTTTTCTGTTTTTGTATTTTTTTAGTTCGTCTTCGAGATGGTTTAGGTCGCAAAGAAGATTTTTACCAGGAGGTATTACCACCACGTCTGCTTCGGTTTCGTACCAGGATGTCTGGTTCGAGTGGTGCTCCATGTGAGTAATGAAAACGACGGGTCTTTCCTTTTCGGGTATGTACTTGCGCATGTCCTTTTTCAGGTAGCTTTTAAGACCGAGAATCCTCTGGAGCTTGTTTACGACAGTGGTCATCCCGAAACCGGCGGTGATAATAACGTCTTTCTTTCCCGCGTTGCAGTGTTCCTTTATCTTCTTGTGCGCAAGCCGGTATGCGTTCGTCATCAGCGTGCCCGTCTCGCTTGTTTCCGTGTGAGTGTTTGCCACGTACGGTCCGAGTCCGTTCAGTATGTTTTCCTCAATGGGCCTGTAAAGGCGTCCGCTTGCAACCCAGTCTGCGTATATCAGCCGCTGCGTGCCGTAAACGCTTTTGTATTTCTGGTTGTGTCCTATCGTGTTCTTTCTGAACTTTTCGAATTTCTTTTCCATACGCTGTAAAATCTTTTAAGAACTCAAAATAAAAAATTACATCCGCGAAAAAAATCTGAAAATACAGAAGGCAAGTAATATTCTTTTTGCCGCGGATTTGCGCTGATTAGTACGGATTAAAGGACTTTGGAAATAATCTTTAATATATCCGTGCAATCCGTGAAAATCTGTGGCAGAAAAATATTATAAATATCTTAGCCACGGATTAACCCGGATTAAATAATTTTAAAACCATTATCCTTTTTTGCTGTTGATGCGCTTGCGGACCTTTGTCCAGGAGTTGGTTATGAGGAACGATTCGTCCATGTGGCTTACCATTTCCTCGAATCTTTTTATCGGAGCCGAAAATGTCAGAACGTTATCCTGAACGCCCGGCCTTGCCGAAACGTCGAACATTCCCAGTACGCATTTCTGCTCGTCTTTTGTCGACTCGAGATAAGGGTAATATATAATGCTTCCGCACCCCGCGCCGAAAGGTGCGATAACACCGTGTTCGTCGCGCTGGTCAAAATTAGCAAGAGTGAAAAGCCCCGAAAGAACATCGGGCTTTGCGAAGAATATTATGATTTCCGGCTCGTCGTTTTCAGTGAGCTTATCCCATCTTTTAAAAATGGAATAACGGCTCTTTGCCGGAAGCGTTACTATTCTTTCCTGAAATGTTTTCGCGAGTTCGGGCGTGCATTTGTACCTTTCGCCTTCCATGTCTTCGTTTCCGTATGAAAGGAAATACTCGAATCCGGGACGCATTCCTTCTACGTACCCCAGATAGCGTTTTGCCCCGCCGCAGGCTATATTGTTTATATCGTAAGCGAAATTCTCGCCGTTCCTGACCTTCATCAGTTCGCTTATCAGGCAGCTTCTGTCCTTGTCGCGCTCCCTGTAAACCGCGCCGTCGATTTCACTGCTGTATGCGAAAGTTATCGGAAGCTCCGCATTGCCGAAATAACTGTTCCATTTTTCAATGAACAGGTCCCTGAATTTTATATCCATCCCTTAATTACCCTTTTTAAAATCGTGAAAATAAAAATATGACAAAATTATGGTTTTGCCCCTACAGATAAAACAAACAAACGCATTAAATAATCACGCGAATATTTAATATTGACTTTTGAGTTATGTATTATTTTAAGACTTTTGTAAAAAACCGTTTTCGATGAAACACGTTTCAATAAGGCCGTTACTGGCCGCTATTATAATAGTTCTTCTCTCCGGAAATATCGAAGCACAGGTAATGCTTAGCAGGCATCCGGTTTTCGGTTCGGGCGTTATACCAACGCCCAAACAAGACTACAGCGCAAAAGAATATAGTTTTAAAATAGACTCCACCCTAACGGTTTCTATCGAAGGCGCTGAATCGGAAAAACTCACAAAAGCCGTCAACAGATTTTACAGAAGACTCGGGAATAAACGCGACCTCTTTTTAAAACCCATACGCATTAATTACGGCAAAAACGACAATGCGAACATTGTAATCCGTGTGGAAAGAACCGAAGACATAAAACAAAGCATGGACGAAAGCTATAATCTTCTGATAACGGAAACCAAAATTACGCTCGAATCGAATACCGACATCGGCGCTATCAGAGGCCTGCAAACACTCATACAGCTTTTTAATGAAAAACAAGGTTCGTATTATTTCACCGGAGGAAAATATACCGATGCCCCGTATTATCCCTGGCGCGGACTTCTTATGGACGCGTGCAGGCACTTCATGCCGGTTGAAACAATTAAAAGAAATATCGACGGACTTGAGGCGGCAAAAATGAATGTTCTGCACTGGCATCTGTCCGAAGACCAGGGTTTTCGCGTTGAATGCAAAACGTTTCCGAAACTCCACGAACTCGGATCTTACGGCGATTATTATACGCAGGAGCAGATAAAAGATGTAATTAAATACGCGAATGACCGCGGTATACGGGTTGTTCCCGAATTCGATATTCCGGGACACTCTACGGCGTGGTTTGTCGGTTATCCCGAATACGCAAGCGCACCCGGTCCTTATGAGATTGAAAAATATTTCGGAGTGTTCGATCCGTGTTTCGACCCGACGAAAGAGTCGACGTACGAATTCTTCGATAAGTTCTTCGCCGAAATGTCGCAGTTATTCAACGACGAATATATTCACATAGGCGGAGACGAGAACGAGGGAAAACAATGGGACGCGAATGCCAACATACAGGCATTCATGAAGAAGAACGGCTTATCTTCAAACCACGAACTTCAGGCGTACTTCAACAAGAGAATACAAAAAATTCTCACAAAGTACGGAAAGAAAATGATAGGCTGGGACGAGATTTATTCCGAGGATCTGCCAAAAGACATAGTAATACACTCCTGGCGCGGAAAGGAATCGATGATAAACGCGGCCAAACACGGATACTCGTCAATACTCTCCAGCGGATATTATATCGACCTCTGCCAAAGCATGCTCGAGCATTTCAGCAATTCACCCGGAGACGCTAATGGCTCGCTCACCGAAACAGAAAGAAAGCGAATACTCGGCGGAGAGGCTACAATGTGGGCCGAACTCGTAACCGATGAAAATGTTGATTCGAGAATCTGGCCGAGAACAGCGGCAATCGCGCAGATTTTATGGACGGGAACGACGGATGTCTTCAGCAGATGGGATACGACCGAAATTAAAATGGAACTCTACATGCGCTTTCGGAAATTTTCGAACTATTTAAGCGAAATCGGATTAAGACACAACACAAATAAAGACGCCATGTTAAAGAGATTTACCTGGAACGGATACACAAACCCGCTAAGAACATACATAGATTTCATAGAACCAATTAAATATTACAACCGCCACAAATACAGAAAATACACGCAGTTTACACCGCTTAACAGGTTTGTGGATATCGCGTCTCCCGATGCGCCCCTGTCAATAGAGTTCAATTACCTTGTTTATTTAATAGTAAACGGAAAAGCAAACGGGCAGGATGTTGATAACACGCTTTCTTTTTTAAACTGGGTGCAATCGGGAATAAATAATTTTAATCTTGTTGATTTATACGGAATACAGAATACAGAATTGGATACATGGGCGGCGATCGAACGTTACGAGGATTTTATTTCAAAAGCAACTTATATGCTATCGTGCATTAAAAATAAAAAACAATATATGCCGTTTCCAAGCGGAGGAATTTTCCGGGGGCCCGAAGACAAAGAAATAGTTTTTCCGGCATATTCAGGTCTAAAGAAACTTGAGAATTACCTTAAGGAAGGACGGCACCTAAAGTGAGAAAAACACTCCTTCTTGTTTCGCTGCTGCTGACGCAGTTTTTGTATTCCCAGACAAGCCGGATTCCCCTCTCCGACTGGGAATTCCGCGGAGCG
>CAIKZJ010000319.1 GCA_903831845.1 uncultured Ignavibacteriota bacterium | reverse complement strand
GTTCGCGACGGAATTGAACACGCCTGATACCTGAATGCCCTGCAGTCTGTTTCTTGTTTCGGAATAAAGTCCGTTGACCTGCACTCCGTTCATGTCCCCTTCATTAACAGAGAACAAACCGTTAACGCTCGCGCCTCTTACGTTATTAATATGCGAACCGAAAAGCCCTGCGTTAATGTTCGCGTTATCCTCGATTGAATTGTTAATGCTGAGGGGATAGAAAAGCGAAAGATTCAGCGGAAGATTCCTGCCCTGAGAAAAGATTTTCGCGGGATATCCTGCAATGAGCAGGGTTAATAAAATATAAACAGTGTGCTTTATTCTCATAGAAATACAAGAAACAATATAAACATATTTTTTTTGCAATAATATTTATAAAATGCGCCTCTGGCTTAAAAACCGCCGTTAAATTATTATTACTTGCATAAATTATTAAATAGATATATTTTCCTGCCTGATTACAATTGTATTAACTTCAAATCAAATCTTCTGAAAAGTATATTTTATGGTAAAATGCGTTAATTGCGGAACTGAATCTGAAGGCAGGTACTGTCCGGAGTGCGGGCAGAAGATGCAATTCGTGAGGATGAACATCAAAACGATTTTTTACGACAAAATTCACGACGTCACGCACTGGGAGAATACGGTGCTGTATACTTTGAGGCATCTGATTACTTCACCGGGCACGACGGTGAAAAATTACATTACAGGTAAAAAGAAGAGTATAGTAAAGCCTGTGAAGTACTTTTTATCGGTTTCTGCCATACACGTAATAGTTTTCCGCTGGATGAGCAAATATTTTTTCGAATTTCAACACAGCGGCGAAGAGGCGAACGAGATAAAGGATTCGATGGTTGCTCAGAACCTGCTGAATTCATATATAAACTATTTCGAGTTTTTCATGCCGGTATTCTTTTCTGTTTTTCTTTATCTGCTGTACAGAAAAAAGACGGGAGTGAATTACGCCGAGAGTTTCGCGATTTCGTTTTACTGGATGGGAACGACGATGGTAATAAACGTCATTATGATACTGCTTTCAGTGTTTGAAATACGGTTGTGGTATGCGGGACTGATTATAAACATAATTTATCTCATGTACGCGTCTTTGCAGTTTTCGGGTACGCACAGGGTAACAGATTTCATAAGGAGCGCTCTTTTCCTCGCATTAAGTTACGTGAGTTTTCTGGCTGCGGCGGAAGGCGCGATTATATTTTATATAAAATACATTAAATAGAAATTTTAAAGGGGTTTTGCGGAAATGAAAGCATCTTTATTATGCTTCTTGCTTCTCTTACCGTTGCTGACTTATTCTCAGGAGAAGAAAAACGAGACAATCAATTTCGAGGCAGGCGGTTTTGTAATCGCGATTGTGCCGAACAACGACGGCTCTGTCGTATACGCGAGAACCGATATCGGCGGGATTTACAAGCAGTACAAGGGAAGCGACAAATGGATTTTCTGCGGTAAGAACCTTCCTACCGACGCGTCTCTGATGATTCAGAGCATCGACATCAGTCCTTTCAACAACGATGAAATCTTAATCGCAACGGGATTGAGTTATCTTCCCGACGATCCGGGAAAAGGATTATGGAAATCGAATGACGCCGGCGTAACGTGGACGCAGGTGCTGGGACCGAAAACCGGAAATTACGATGTCTGTTACGGCGGAAATGACTTCTACCTGAAAATCGGCGGACCGTGCGTGAAGTGGCATCCGTCCGTAAGGGGCAGGGTGATAGCCGGCACGATGGAAAAATATCCAGAGAACAAATCGGTTTTCACGGGCGACGGCATTTACGTCAGCGATGATTACGGAAACGCCGGCACGTTCAGAAAACTCCCCGCGTCGAATGTTATCGAGGGAAGCGTGAAAGTGATAGCGATTCCGAAATCGAGACCGGACGACATATGGGTCGGAACTGACAGAGGTTTATGGCTTAGCACCAACAACGGAAATTATTTCAGGCAATTGTTCGCGGGTACGATAACAAACACATATCAGATAATGCTCTCGGAAACAGGCGGTGGAATCACGGCATTCGTTACGGGCGGAGGATTCTACAGGATTGAGAACAACGGTGAAACGATAACCGATTTAACTTACAATTTCGGCGGTGACCCTTCGAACAGAAACGACATCGTAGCAGTAACATTCGTGAACAACGATCCGGGAAAACTCCT
>CAIKZJ010000318.1 GCA_903831845.1 uncultured Ignavibacteriota bacterium | reverse complement strand
ATGAGAATGTGAATCGCCGGTGTGCAGTATTGTTATTTGTGTGTTCTGCGCGATAAGACTGTTTACAAGGAAGAGCATTATTAGAACCGCTTTCATTTGAATAACCTCCGTTTAAATTCGTTACCAAGCTAAAGAATTAATACGGATTGTATGTCATGCGGATTTAAAACAAATGTAAAAAATTTGTAAAAGGATTTACCTCTTGACGAATTTATATCCTGCCGAATGAATTGTAAGGAGGTGTTTCGGCAGCGACGGATTGCTTTCGATTTTTTTTCTTATCATCAGGATGTAATTATCGACCGTCCTGGTGGTCGGGAAAACGTCGTAGCCCCATACTTCGTCCAGCAGCTGGTTCCGGGCGACGACTTCGCCTTCGTGTTTTATGAAGAATTTAAGAATTTCAAATTCCTTGAGGGACATTTTAATTTTCTTTTTCCCTTTAACGGCTTCAAGCCGTTTGAAATCGAGCGTTACGTCGCTGAATTCGAAACCCGTGAAATCCTTTTCGACGTTCGTCACGCGGCGTAGTATCGCGTTAATCCTCGCGATAAGCTCCCTGACGCTGAACGGTTTCGTAATGTAATCGTCAGCGCCGAGTTCCAGGCCGAGCACTTTATCGGATTCGGAGCTTTTTCCCGTAAGCATTATTATCGGCGTGTTCAGGTTTTCGTTCCGTATATCCCTGCAAATCTCGAATCCGTTCTTCGAAGGAAGCATAACGTCCAGTATTATCAGGTCCGGTTTGTTTTTCACTGCGGACGCGAAACCCTTCTCTCCGTCAGATTCAGCCAGTATCCTGAAGTGCTCGAGTTCGAGGTTTTCCTTCAACCCCTTCATTATAGCGCTGTCGTCTTCAACTACTAAAATGGTTTTCATATATGTTATGTTTGATTTTCCGAAACATTAAATACCAGACTGAAAACGCTTCCCCTGCCGGGAATGCTCTCCGCTCTTGCTTCGCCGTTATGAGCTTCCATGATATTTCTGACTATCGCCAGGCCGATGCCTGCGCCTCCTATGTGTTTTTCATCCTCGTTTTTTATTCTGTAAAACTTGTCGAATATTTTTCCCATCTCGCTATCTTCGATTCCCCTTCCGTTGTCTTTCACGCTGATAACAATTTTATCCTCCGACCGGAAAAGCCTGACCTCTATTTCCGGATTTTCGCCGGAATATTTCACCGCGTTCGACAAAAGGTTTATCAGAGCTTCGGCGACTGCGTCCCTGTCCGCATAGGCAAACAGTCTCTCCTCGCATATACCCGTAACTACTTTTATGTTATTTTTCCTGAACTGATATTCCATTGAATCGACGGCGTATTTGACGATCGGGTTTATGCATACATTTTCAAAATAATACTGTTTTATGCCTCTTTCAATCTTTGTAAAATCGAGTATGTTGTTTATCATTCTTGTCAGCCTGTCGCTTTCGCCGCAGATTATACCCGCATAATCATTAATTTTTTCCCTGTCGATTTCCTTTCCCGATATCAGTGTTTCGGCGAACATGCTTATGGATGTAAGAGGAGTTTTGAGCTCATGCGAAACGCTCGAGACAAAACCCGATTTCATCTCGCTTAGCTCCTCCAGCCTCTTTTTCTCCAGTTCCGCGGTGATTATCCGCTCTCTTAGTTCAATCCTGTTTATCATCGCATAGGCGCCCGCGGCGAAGGCTTTAACAATCTCGAAATCCGTATCAAGAAATCTCACGCCGGACAGTTTTTCCCCGAGCATAATTTCCCCGGCGCTTTCTTCTTTACCGTTTCCGGGACTGATTGTCACGGTGATATCGGACGCTCCCGTGAACTCCGAAGACGCCGCGTTTCCAAGCGAAATCACTTTGCTGTCTTTTTTCAGAATGACGGCGGATTTTTTACAGGGGATAATTCCGTTTATTTCCTTCAGCAGCAATTCGCAGACTTCTTCGGCTGTATTGCATTCGTTAAGACCGTCGTTGAATCTTCTCAGAGCGTTCCTGAAATCGAATTTTATCCTGTAAAAATATTTATCGACAATTTTCTGAACCCGCACGCGCAGCGGATTGAAAAGCAGCGCTATGAACAGCGCGGATATCATCGCGAACAGCTCCGGAGCAGCCCCGGGCACAGGAGAGAAGAGCAGGTTAAGGACATAAACTATAGCGAAAAACACGGATGTGACAAGTAATGTTACCGAAAAATATACCAGGCTTCTGCTGAAAATGTATTCGATATCAAACAGCCTGTATCTTGAAACCCCTAACACAAAAGAGACAGGGATAATAATAAGGAACGCCATCGGATACTCTTCGCTGACGGGCGGCGGATAGCCCAGCAGATTCGGCACGGCAAAAAGGAACACATAAGGCATGACACCGGCGAACATTCCCCACAATGCCCACTGCACCCTTCTTCTGTCGCTTTCCGCGTAGCGCGAGAAAAACGCGATAAAGAAATTTACCGTGCTCCATATCGTGCCGGCAATAAGCGCGAACAAAAGCGCCGTCCATGACGAGTGGAACATACCGACCGCGTCCGGATCTTTATACGTCATCGCGTTGATCTGCGCGGCGTTTATCAGAATAGCTATCAAAAGAAATACTGTGTATACGGACACAGTGAATATCTTCACCCCGTACAATCTTTTCGGAAATACGAATGAAAAATGTAAAAGCGCGGATATTCCGCCTGCATATGCGAAAAAATGAAACACTTTTATAAACGAATAATACGAAACGATGTTACCGTCGTTCTTTCCGGGCGACGTCAATATCGCGGCGGAAAAAAGCATAAGCATTACGAAGAGTATCACCGCCGGCCTGTCGCCGGGCTTCTTAATGAAAACAATAAGACCGAGAAACCAGAACGCTAACCCCGTCAGTCCGCTTATAATGATAAACCTGTTTCCATCGTATTCCTTTTTAAGAGCAACGGTCACGTTTTTTAAAACCCCGCTGCTTCTGACCTCAAGGATGACATTATCGCCGACTGAAAGCATGTCGGCGTAAAACTCTATACTGCTTGTTTCGTTTACGACGATTCCGTTGAATCTGACTATCTCATCGCCTGTTTTTATGACTGAAGAATAATTTCCGGTTGATGTTATTTTATTATCGACATCTTTGTATTCGAAAGGCAATCCGGGTTTTAAAGAAAGAAATATTGTTCCGGATATACCGGCGGCGAGAATAAATACAGCAAAGGCAAAACCCAAATATCTCCTGATATTCACGTTACTCCTTTTAATTTGAGGCGTAAAAATGTAACTGAATAATTATTCAAATGGAATACACACGTTTGTGCATAAAAGTCACGCCCTTAAAGCCGTTTCCGGCCTTTTAAAATAAACATCTTCCGAATTCCAGACCTCGTTCACTGCACTTACCATACTGTTTATATCCCCTTTCGTATGAACCGCCATAAGCGATATCCTGAACCTCTGCTGGTTAAGCGGCACGGCGGGATACTCTATTGAGTTAAGGAATATTCCGAGTTCATGGAATTTATGAACCGCGCGGCGGATGTCCATATATTCGGGAACATGCAAAGCGAATATCGGTGTTTCGTTTTGAACGCTGAAACCGTTCGAGTTGAACTTATCCGATGCGTATTTAATATTATCATGAAGCGCGTCAATTATTCCGGGATTTTTCATTATATACTCCAGCCCTGCTTTAACAGCGGCAATGACAACGGGCGGAAGTGAAGCCGAGAACATATATGACCTGGCAAAAAACCTCAGGTAATCCGTCACGGCTTTATCTGCGGCGACGAATCCGCCCGTTACGCCGAGCGCCTTGCTGAAGGTGCCCATTATAATATCCGTGTCGTCTTCAACGCCGAAATGCGAAGCAGTGCCTGCGCCGTTATCGCCTATTACACCCGTACCGTGCGCGTCATCGACAATAAGCACGGCGTTATATAATTTGCAAAGCGGCGCGATTTCATTCAGAGGAGAAAGGTCACCGTCCATTGAATAAACTCCCTCGACGCAGACAAAAATTTCACCGGCTTTTTTACCGCTGTGCTTTTCCAGAAGCGCGGTTAATTCTCCGGCGTTATTGTGCCTGAACCTGTATGATTCTATCTTTCCCATTTTAAGTCCGTCGCATAAAGAGGCGTGGCTGTATTCGTCATATATCACTATGTCGCCCCTGTTTAATAGACCCGTCAGCAAACCTACGTTGGCGGCGTAACCCGACGCGAAAATCATTGCGCTTTCCTTTCGTTTCAGCGAGGCAAGCATTTCTTCAACTTCAAGGT
>CAIKZJ010000317.1 GCA_903831845.1 uncultured Ignavibacteriota bacterium | reverse complement strand
GCTCTTATCCGCTCTTATCCGCTCTTATCTGTTCAATCCGCTCTTTCTGTGTTCTATTAGCACAAACAGAGATGTAAGATTGAATTGAGAATTGCGGCTATATTCGGTATTTTTATTATTCTTTTAATATTTTAACACCATTTATGTCTGATAAAAAGAAACTCCTTGTAATCGCGCTCGGAGGAAATGCGTTACTTGATTCAAAATCAAAAGGTACAATTGAAGAAAGAGAAGCAGCCGCGGCTGAAACTGCGGAACAGTTGATTCCGCTTTTCAAATCCGAAGAATATGACGTTATTCTGACACACGGAAACGGTCCGCAGGTAGGAAATCTTCTTATTCAGCAGGAGGAAGGATCCTCAAAAGTGCCGCCCATGCCCCTCGACGTCTGCGTCGCTGAAACACAGGGCGAAATCGGCTATATTCTGCAGAAAGCGATTCAGAACGCTTTCGAAAAACACGGCATCAGAAAGAATATCCTTTCATTGCTCACGCAGGTTCTCGTCGACGAGAAAGACCCTGCTTTCGAAAAACTGTCCAAACCCGTCGGCCCATACTATTCAGCCGACCAGACACGTGAAATCCTGAAAACGAAGAACTGGAAATTCAAGGAAGACCCGGCCGGAAAAGGTTTCAGAAGAGTTGTAGCCTCGCCTAAACCTATTAAGGTACTTCAGGCAGGTATTATTTCCGACCTTACAAACGACGGATACATAGTTATTTCTGTCGGCGGCGGCGGAATCCCGGTGTACTACGATAAGAACGGAGATATCGCAGGAGTCGAGGCTGTAATAGATAAGGACCTTGCTTCGGCGGAACTCGCCATCGAACTGAAAGCAGATAAGTTTGTCATACTGACAAATGTCGAACAGTGCTATATCAATTTCAACAAGCCCAACGAAATAAAACTCCGCGAAATGAATCTCGACGAGGCGCAGACTTACTTCGACCAGGGACATTTTTCCGCAGGAAGCATGGGACCGAAAGTCCAGTCAGTAATCGAATTCGTGCAGGGCACCGGAAACCAGGCGATTATCACGCATATTACAAAACTGCCAGATGCTCTTGAAGGCAGAGCCGGCACTCTGGTTCATTTATAGAATTTAAAAAATATTAACCCATATTATGACAAAAGCAGAATTAAAGAAAATTGAAACTCTGAAAAGCCTTTCCTGGGAAGAGTTCTACAAGACTCCCCTGAAAAACAAAATTAAATACTTCGAAAAAAACGACAGGCTTTTCGATATGCTGTTCGCCCAGCAGCTTACTCCGGAAATTATAAATACCCTTTTCGATACGGCGAATAAAATCAGGAAGATCGCAAAGACAAAAGAAGGACTCGACTGGCTCCAGACTCTTCTTTCTCACAAGAAAGCCATATTGTATTTCGTGCAGCCGTCTACAAGAACTTTCGTGTCGTTCCAGAACGCGTGTTACATTCTCGGCATGAAGGTCAGCGAACTGCGCTCAACTTCGACTTCGTCTGAATTAAAAGGCGAAACTCCGGAAGATACAATCCGCACGTTCAGCTCTTATACTGATATGATAATCATGAGGCACTTCGAGGAAGGCATGGCAGAAAAAGCAGCGTGGATGCTCAATAAGACAAAACGCCCCATCAGCATCGTCAACGGCGGCTCGGGCAAAGACCAGCATCCTACACAGGCGCTCCTCGACCTTTATACGCTCAATCAGTCGTTCATCGAAAGAGGCGGCATCAACGGAAAGACTATTGTAATGGTCGGCGACCTTAAAAGAGGAAGAACTGTGCGTTCGCTCTCTTACCTGCTTAAACTTTATAAAGGCGTGAAGATTATTTACGTATCGCCCGATTATCTCAGAATTGACGATGAGATCAAAGCGTTCCTGAAGAAGCATAAAATTCCGTTCAAGGAAACTGATAACCTCGAGAAATCGCTGCCTTTCGCAGACGCTGTGTACATGACAAGAATACAGGATGAATATGATATTAACGGCGAATCGAAGGATATAGATTATTCTAAATTCCATCTTACAAAGAAGCATCTTAAATTCCTCAAGAAGACAGCGATTATTATGCATCCGCTCCCGAGAAGACAGGAAATTGAAGTCGCAGTCGACGACGACCCGAGAGCAAAATACTGGAGACAGGAAAGAAACGGCATGTGGGTCAGAACCGCTCTCATCGCTTATTTGTTCGGTATTGAAGACAAGATATTAAATATTTAAGTTTCATCGTGCATGTTATCAAATTAAATATGTATATTGCAGCGAAACTGTTCGCGGAAAACGGTAAAGCATGATTAATTACACGACTAAATTCTTCAGCCTTGATATTCTGAAGATTAAAGACATTAAGCTTCACGAGACGACCGAGTCTAACAGGCTCAGGAATATATACGACAGGATAGCGAACAGTAAGCATCTCCTGAATCCGGTTATTGTCGGCAAATATAACAGCGATTACATACTTATCGACGGCGCTAACAGACTAAGCACCCTGCGTGAAATCGGCTGTAAACTCGTTATCTGCCAGATAATCGATTATAAAAATCCGCGTATCAAGCTGAGAAACTGGAATCACCTGATATACGGAATGAAAATTGACGATATCGCAAAACACTGTTCCGATTCCGGGATGAATACAAGAAAAGTAAAGTATCAGGAAGGCTACAGGATAATTTCTTCAAAGCTGAATCATATACTTATATCTGAAATACAGAACGGCAGTTCCGTTCTTGTTACGCTCGATAAATCGTTTTTTAAACTTATAAAACAGCTGAACACCGTTACAAAATATTATTTCAACAAGTATCCTTTTGACAGGTCGGAAGAAGAAATCAGGTACGCCGACCTCCGCAAATATTCAAGAAAAGAAGGAATACTGGTTGAGTTTCCGCGGTTCACTAAATCACAGATAGTAAGGATTGCGGGTTCCGATACCAGGCTTCCCGCAGGCATTTCAAGGCATATACTCGACAACAGAGTGCTGCATGTCAGATACGATATAAACAAACTGAAAGACGATTCGGACATTGAGAAAAAACGAAAAGATTTAGACGCCTATCTTCTCTCTAAGATAGACAACAACAAAGTAAGGCAATACCGTGAATCAGTAATAGTATTCGACGAATAATGAGGACTGAATTTTTCATAGCGAAGCGTTACCTCTTTTCCAGAAGGAAAATGAATTTCATTACCGTTATATCGGCAATTTCAGTTCTTGGAGTTACGATAGGTGTCGCGGCTATGATTATCGTTCTTTCCGTCTTTAACGGCTTCAGCAAAAAAGTTACAGGAATACTTATCGGATTCGACCCGCACATAAGGATAGAGGCAAAAGGTTCTTCAAAAATCGAGAATTACGAGTCTGTCCTTCAGACAATTTACGGGAACGGTATTCAGGACGCGTCTGCATATACTCTGAATAAAGGAATGCTAGCTACGAAAGAAGTGAACAAGGTGCTTTTCATCAAAGGAGTTGACGAAAATAATATTGAAAAAGTATCCGGCATAAAGAAATATACGCACTACGGAAAATTCGACCTGAAAGACGACGGCGGATATGGCAGCATAGTTATGGGATTCTCTCTCGCAAACAGTCTTAAGGTATTCATTGGCGATACGCTGACGATTATCAGCCCTGTGGGGCTGGAGTATTCCCTGACACAGTTCATTGAACCGATTACCAAACAGTTCATCGTCAGGGGTATATTCGATTCCGATAACAGGGATTACGACCTGAAATACTGCTACATATCACTGAACTCCGCGCAGAGTCTTTTTAAACTCGGGAATACAGTGAACGGCATCGAGATGAAACTGCCCGACATCAGTCAGTCCGACAACGCGAAACTCAAGCTGCAGTCAGCGCTCGACCCCGGCAAATACAACATTATGACCTGGTATGACCTGCATCGGGATTTCTATTCAATTCTGCAGGTCGAAAGATGGGCAGCCTTCATCATTCTTAGTCTGATAATCGCAGTGGCGTCTTTCAATATACTCGGCTCGCTTACAATGACTGTAATCGAGAAGAAGCGCGATATCGGAATTCTCAAAGCGCTGGGAGCGACCGACAAGATGATAACAAGAATTTTCATGTTTGAAGGTATTGTTGT
>CAIKZJ010000316.1 GCA_903831845.1 uncultured Ignavibacteriota bacterium | reverse complement strand
ACGTTATCGTGTTTCACGTAGTTCACGATTTCGATAAGGTCCTGCGCTTCTGTTCTGCTGATCAGGTTGGATAATCCTCCTGAATTACCCTGTCCCCTTACGCTGTAGGTATAAACGACGTATCCGTAAGAAGCCTGCGCCGTAGCAAAGGCCTCAAGGGTTTCTTTTCTGTCACCGTAACCGTGTACCATGATTACAACCGGATACCCGTTGGGAAGATAAGGATTAGGATCCGACGGATAGAATTTCGCGGCGTCGATCTGGACATTATCCCTCATTGTGATCCAGAAATCCTGCTTGATAACGCTGTTAGGGTTGTCACCCTGTCCGAAATGTTTGTATACTGACGGAAGTATCGGAATCCTGTAATGCTCGGTCCTGCTGTTCTTGACGTAGTCCTGGGCAAACGCTCCGGCCGCCAATGCAATCACAACAATAACAAGCATCGACTTGAATAGATTTTTCATTATTTCTCCTTATGATTTAAATTATAATATTGTTTTAGTATCTGACATATTTTCTCGCTCGTATCGCCCCTGCCGAAGGTGTAATCAAAACCTTCTTCAATATTGTTCCTGTAGTAGACAGAATAATCGATGAAACTGGAAACTTCGTTGAAATCGAAATTGAGAAGCTTTGCGTTTTTCTCGAGGACTTCGGGCCTTTCTGTTACTTTTCTCATTATTCCGCAAGGAATGTTGAAGAAAAGTGATTCTTCCTGCAGACCGCCCGAGTCAGAAATTATCGTGTGAGCGTTCCTGACCATTCCGAGCATTTCGAAATAATCGTTTACAGGATCGCTTATTACCAGATTTTCGTTAGCGCTTCCGTTGAGACCGCCGTAAAAACTCTTCCTTATTGCAGGATTCGGATGCAGAAGATGTATAATCTTCCTCTCGGTCTTCTTTTCTTTGAGAAGCTTGTTCAGAATTCTGGAATAGTCCTGCACCTTATCCCAGTTTTCCCTTCTGTGGAGTGTGCTGAGAATGTAATCTTCGCCTGAATAATCCTTAATCTTATTCTCGTTTATTAAAGTAACAATCGCGTCGTTAATAGTGTTTCCTACTATATGGCATTTTTCGGGATTTATTCCTTCCCTTAACAGATTGCCGAAACTTATTTTTGTGGGGCAGAAATTTATACTCGAAACACGCCCGATCGACTCCCTGAAAAACTCTTCAGGAAATGGATTGAGATGGTCGAAAGTCCTTAAACCCGCCTCGACGTGAAATACCGGTATCTGGTTAAGGAAACCCCATACGGCTCCCGTATATGCAGAAACCGTATCGCCCTGTACTATTACGCCCGAAAGGTCTTTTACGGTTAGCCCCGAGGTCCCGACGACAAACTTGTCGTTAAGGTCTTTCATCAGGTGAGCAATGAACAGCTCGAGATCCGAATTCCTGTTCGGGATCTCCTCGGCCGCCATATCAAATTTCAGGCTTAAATATGAGAGTATGTCTTCTGAAATCGTCTGCTGCGCTGAATTGAAAAGTATCGGATTAAATTCACCGGATTTTTTAAGCTCGCGGTAGAGGACAAACAGTTTTATTATTTCGGGCCTCGTGCCGAGAACTATCAGAATATTCTTTTTATTACCGTTCTTCATTTATGAATTTTTTCAGTTATATAATAATCATTAATAATGCGTTGTTGAATCCCACACAACCTTTGCTTTGGATTTTACGTTCTTGTAAACGTTCAGAGAACGGGCTATGGCAAAGAAGTTAATAACGGTATCAAGCGGCAGTCTGAAGAGACTGAAGAATGCGTACCTGAATCCGTACCAGTTGTAAGTAAATACGAACCTGTGCGAAAGCCTGGATATCATGAAGAATAAGTTCGCTATCATGAGATACCAGAGAACGGAGCTGCTTCCCACGAGTGAGTTTACATGCTGCCATCCCATGGCCTTGCTAAGCATGGCGTAAAGGAAGTAAACAATAACGATGTTGGAAAGAAACGCGCTGATAAAGCTGAATATTGATTTTCTGTCCCTGAAAAGGAAATACTTGGTGGAGAGGTTTCCCGACCATTTGTGCGCTTTCCAGTTCTGAAAAACGATGCCGGCAACCCATCTTGACCTCTGCTTGACTGAAGCCCAGAAAGTGTTCGGGAAAAATTCCGCTGTAGCTATTCTGGACGCTTCGTCGTCCCTGTCAAGTTTTACGTTGAAGAAACCGGTCTTGAATCCAAGCTGGTAGAACCTGAAACCGAGTTCATAGTCTTCGGTAAGGTTGGCGTCGTTGAAAAGACCTTCCTTTTTCTGCTTGGGACGGAGAGTTATCGGACCGTGAGGAACAGCTTTCTGCCTGGGTTCTTTCGAGTCTTCGGTAAGCTTCTCCTCTATGCTTCTCAGTCTTTCTTCCACGACGGATGAAGGAACTACCCTGTCGGTCTTATAGAAAGATGTAATGCTGTTCTTGATTTCCTGAATCTGGCTGTCTATCCTTTCGAGCCTGTCCTTCATGTGGCTGTCGGATTCAGCGGTCCTTTCCTGCGTGCGGTAATCCAGGATTTCTTCGCTTCTCCGCTGTTCCATTCCCGAGGCGAGATCGTTAAGGTCGCGCAGCCTGCTTTCGAGGCTGTCAAGCGTATCGGATTCCTGACGGAATTCCTGTTCGCGGACGTTCGCGCCTTCAAGGACGGTCTTTTTCTGAAAAGCAGTCTTCAGTTCAGGTGCCGTCGTCTTGACTTCATCCGAAATCTGCTTTATGCTGCTTGTCACGTTCTCGAGCTTCTGACCTATTACATGATCTTCGGTCTTCCCTGTCATGCCTGGCTGCATGAAATCGGGGATGCTTTTCTCATACAGATTTCTTATTCTGTCCTCGATCTCGGCTATCTTCCTGTCGATGCTGGGTGATTTTCCGAAATCATCGTTTGAATGATTGTCCTCTTTGTCCGAGAATATATTTTGGTCCTTTGACGGAGTCATTTTTTACCCTTTCTTAATTAAAACCCTTTTTCTTTCTTTTTTAAAACCGTTTATGATACTATTGTACAGGCTGCTTGATCTTTGATATATCGGATCTTGCCTGATCTATCGTGCCGTACGATGAAATCAGAACCTTGAATAACAGCCTGCCGTTATTGTTTACAGTCTGAATTTCTACTTTTCTCTTTGAGAAATACCCTGTTGTATTCAGCACTTCAAGTCTGTTCTGGGCTCCCGTTTCAGTGCCCCAGACCGATTCCTGAATTACGAAGTTGTTGTTTTTATCCTTTATGTATAGAACGTTGTATTTTTCATCCGAAAAACCGTTGCTGACGCTAATTATGTCGTCTTTAATAACTCTCGAACTGTTTATTTCCTTCTCGAGTTTTACGTTTTCAGTGTTTTCGTTCGCATTCGCATCGCTGGGTTTCAGGTTCAGCTTTTCGATAATTTCGGAACCCGTAATAACGTTCTGCTGCGCTTCAATGTTTCCCGTGTAAATAAGGAACGATACCCACCCTATCACCATCGCCAGAAACATGAAAGTGTAACCTTTTATCGAATCGGGCACTTTCTTGCTTCCCGGCTGAATGTATTCGTCATTAAGGCTTGAGAACGGGTCATCGTGATAACTTGTTTCGTTTATGTAAATCGATGATCTCTGGCTTTCGTCGTTGGAAAATGTGAAATCTTCCTCCGAAAACTTGGATTCCGCCTCGGAGATAACATCTCTTTTTGATTCCGTATCAAACGGATCGTCAGAATCGTTGATGTGCATCTTGGCTCTTTCAAGGTCCCAGTTGTACTTTTCAAGATAATTGAATGTTTTTCTGTGGAAACCCATACCCGTACCGGCAAAAGGAATAAAAGTACCCATGGCCTGCCTTACAATCATATCCTTCGTATGCACTTCTGCAAAAGCGTCGCAGTAAGTCCTGTGGAACAGCTTGCCGAGACTGCTTTTGATGGGGATAACCGGAATCTGAACTGCATGGTATCCCTTGTATCCGAGAAGGAAATTATAAAGCTTCAGTGAGTTCGGATGTATGAAATCTTCCGCGTCGTGAACGAGAATAACCTCGAACTGTCCGTAACGCTTTTCATACTCAATTACGCCGGCAAACATCGAATTTAGATTGTCAGCTTTTGTCGTGGGTCCGTTCTGACTGTTTACGCACGGTATAACCCTTGAATCTTTTCTTGATATCTCCTGGACTACCCTCAGAGTGTCCGGGTCATTAGGATAAACCCCTACAAAGAACCTGAAATTTCCGTAGTTGAGATTTCTTATGGCGTAACTCAGAGTTCTTCCGATAACCGAGGATTCTCTCCATGCACCGAGAAAAACAGCAATCGGCTTTTCTTCCTTGTCGAACATCTCGGAGAAATCCGGAAGTTTCTTTTTGTACTTCCTTCTCTGAAGCCAGTAAAGAACGTCAAGATAAAGGTCGTCAATACCGCTTATGAACAGCATTATTGCCGTTACCCATAATAATATTTGGAAAATTTCGTATATCATAGCTTTGTGTTAAAATAAATTAAGAAGCCGCCTCTTACCTGAAATATGCTCTTTGAATCGCCGTTTAAGAAATTACCGTTTTGATCTATAAGATAGTATCTGTTAACCGCTTCGACGAACAGAACCGGGAAGCTCACAAGGTTCGGCTTGAAAGCAACGCCGATTCCAACGTCCGCATAATTGTTATAGTCAAGCCTTTTTGAATCGAACGAGCCTTCCTGCTTAAGATAGAATTCCATGTATGAATAACCGCCTGTGAGATAACGGAGATTTTCCTTCAGCTGGAACATCGCAAAAAGGTTTTTAAATTTATAATCGTAGAGTCCGACGCCGTATACATCGAAGTAAAAGTTTTCAGTCTGCGTCGATTTTCTGTCTTTGTAAAATCCCGCTCTTCCCACTCTCGTGCCGGCGGACAGTATAGGCTTGAAACTGAAACTGTTTTTCTTGAAATCAACTTCCCTTACATAACCCATTCTTACTTCAAAATTCATATATTCGGTCATCTGGAATTTAGCGAAACCGCCTATATCGAAATATCTGTCGTTTATAATATTATCCGCAGTTGACCTGGAATCAAGATAAAGGTCAGCATAGGGCCCGAAATAAATACCCCTCGAAGCCTTGAAATTCATGTGAAGAAGAAGATTGGACACGTAATTGTGGTAATAAGAATCATACATGTTGTAAAAATACATGTCGAACGAAGAGCGTGCGTTTCTTATCATCAGATCTCTCATATACCACATTGAAGTCCTTGACTTGTCGACAAGATCCGGATCATTGGAATTTTCCGCAACGTATGTGAACCTGTTGTATGCGTTCTCGTAATTGCGGGTCTGGCTGTATAAATATCCGAGCTGCATGTTCGCCTTTATGTCGCCGGGATTGTTGCCAAGATAAGTTTTGAAAACCGCTATCGCCTCATTATACTGCCTGTTGTTTATATAAGTGTATCCTTTGTTGAGAAGATCTTCGTTAGTTGAATACTGGATTGTATCCCTGACCGACGCGGATACACAGTTGGATAATGACAGATCGGCTTTGTTTAAAGGTGAATTTTTTCTGAACAGTGATTGTGAATCAGCTCTTGAATTGACAAGTAAGAATAGCGAAGACAATAATATATAGCGTACGATATGTAAATACCTGTTTCTCAAAACTACCCTTTCATTAATTTAAAACTATAGACCTTTTTGCAAATAATATGCCTGAATTTCCGTTTTTTGAAAATAAATGCTAATTTATTATTTTATCAATAGTTATAAAATATTTTAAGGCAAGATTTTATGTATTGAAATGTGGTTTGGGATAGCAAAAAGGAAGTATCACAACTACTTATT
>CAIKZJ010000315.1 GCA_903831845.1 uncultured Ignavibacteriota bacterium | reverse complement strand
TCCTTGTTAAAATAAACGTCTTTAAGCGTTACGAACGGCCTCTCGCGCCTTATGATGTTTTTTATTCCGAATGTTACTGCTGCGCTTGTTATTTCGGAAAGCCCGAGAAGAACAGCGGAATTCTCGTCGTAATAGTTTTTATTCACGCGCGAAAGAGTTGCAAGACCGACAGGAAGCGCAATACTGACGGGGAATACCGATTTATCCGACCACGGAATAACAGTATTGGAAAAACCGTTGCGGGAGTTGTTGACCGCGCGGAAAAAAGTGATGTCTATGTTCCGAGGCTCCGAATATGCAGTATCGGAATTAATGCCGCGGAAGCCCTGAGAGAAGGCGGCGCTTGCTAAGATTACATTTGACAGGATTAGATAAGAAAGCAAGATTATCCTGAATTTATGACCATCATTTTGGTAATGGATTCCCGCTAAGAGCATGCGGGAATGACAAATTTTTATTGTCTTCTCGCCGTTATTCATTAATGCTTTGTATTCCTTCTATATCAGATCTTCTTCAGAGCCTGCTTGATGTCTTCAAGAAGGTCATTGACGTCTTCGATGCCTACAGACAATCTTACAAGACCGTCGCTAAGTCCGATCTTCTCGCGCATCTTTTTCGGGACGCTGCCGTGTGTCATTGATGGCGGATGGCAAACGAGAGATTCGACGCCTCCCAGTGACTCGGCTATAAGAAAAATTTTCAGCGCATTGCAGAATTTTTTCGCTTTTGAAAAACTTCCGAGGTCTATTGATATCATGCCTCCGAATCCGCGCGCCTGTGATTTTGCTGTCTTATGGTTCGGGTGACTTTTTAATCCTGGATAGTAGATCTTCCTGACTTTTCTTTCCTTGCTAAGGAATTTGGCAATCTGTTCTGTGTTTTCCTCATGAGCTTTCATTCTCAAGGGCAGAGTTTTCAGCGCCCGCAGTATAAGAAAACAGTCCATCGGAGCAGGAACAGCGCCGATTGCGTTCTGTATGAATTTTATTCTTTCGGCAATTGACTTGTCAGACGTAATCACGCAGCCGCCGACGACATCGCAGTGCCCGTTCAGATATTTTGTCGAACTGTGGAGAACTATGTCGATACCGAAATCAAGCGGGTTCTGGAAATACGGGCTCATGAAAGTGTTGTCAATGCAGGTCATGATTTTTTTCTTCCTGCCGAAAGCCCCGAATTTTTTCAGGTCGGTTATTCCGAGCATGGGGTTCGTGGGAGTTTCCGCGTACAGAAGTTTTGTATTAGGTTTAACTGCTTTTTCAACGTTTCTGAAATCCGATGTGTCCACAAATGTAAATTCAAGCCCGTAGTTCGTCATTATCTGTTCAAAAAGCCTGTACGTGCCTCCGTAAACATTCTCCGAGCAGACAACGTGGTCGCCCGCTTTGAGCAGGTTTATAACCGCGTGAACCGCTGCCAGCCCCGATGAAAAACAGTATGAGTATTTGCCGTTTTCCAGCTCGGCCAGGCATTTCTGAAGCGCCGTTCTTGTCGGGTTGTCGGTTCTTGCGTAGTCGTAACCGGTTTTAACTCCGATTTTTATATTCGAGTATGTCGAGGTCTGGAATATGGGAACGCTTACGGCTCCTGTAATTTGTTCGGATTCCTGTCCTGCGTGAATCGCTTTGGTAGCGAATCTCAGATTATGTTGTTTTGTTTCAGCCATTCGTCGTTATGATATTTTGAAAGATACCTTTCGCCTGTGTCACAGACTATAAATACAACAACTCCTTTTTCATCAAGGTTCTTTGCTATATCGAGAGCGACGTATGCAAGAGTGCCTGTCGACGCTCCGCAGAAAATTCCTTCTTCCTTCGTAAGGGCCTTGCAGGTTTTAATCGAATCGACGTCATTGACTTCAATTATTTCGTCTATAAGGTTTATGTCCATTATCTCAGGAATTATATCCAGTCCTATGCCTTCGACTAGGTACGGCGAGGTTTCGCCGATTTTTCCCGTTTCTTTAAAGACCTTTCCTATTGAACCTATGGGGTCAGCGCCGATTACTTTTATATCCGGATTTTTTTCTTTCAGGTATTTCGCTGTTCCCGTGATTGTACCCGCAGTGCCGAGTCCCGCTACGAAATGAGTTATCTTACCTTCTGTCGCTTCCCAGATTTCCGGGCCTGTGGTAAGATAATGCGCCAGCGGATTGTAAGGATTTGTATACTGCGCTATGTAAAGTGAATTCGGCGTGCTGTCTGCTATCGACTGCGCCCTGTTCATATAATAATCGGGATGGTCGTGACCCACGTTCTTCGGAACGACAATAACTTCGGCGCCAAGCGCTTTTAGGTAGTTGCGTTTTTCAAGACTGACTTTATCCGTTACTACTATAATCGATTTGTAACCTTTCACCGCGGCTGCCAGGCAGAGTCCTATGCCGGTATTGCCGCTCGTGGCTTCTATAATCGTACCGCCAGGTTTGATCTTTCCTTCCTTCTCGGCGTTTTCAAGCATTGCCTTGCCGATTCTGTCCTTGACGCTGCCGCCGGGATTGTAAGATTCCATCTTCCCCAGCACGGTCGCTTTAATACCTTCAGTGAGTTTGTTTATCCTGACAAGCGGTGTGTTCCCGACCAGTTCGAGAACGTTATTGTAATATTTCATTGTAAAAATTTAATATTATTTATCCTGCGGCTTCATAAGAGGGAACAGAAGCACGTCTCTTATGTTGACCGAATTCGTGAGCAGCATTACAATCCTGTCGATTCCCATTCCGACGCCGGTTGTAGGCGGCATGCCGACTTCAATCGCGCGTATGAAATCATCGTCCATCGGGTGAGTTTCTTCTTCTCCGCCCCTGCCTCTTTCAACCTGTTCCTCGAACAGACTTCTCTGCAGAACCGGGTCGTTGAGTTCCGTGTAGGCGTTGCCGACTTCCCATTTGTTTATGTAAGGTTCGAACCTCTCGACGAAGATAACCTGCTCCGGGTCCTTTCTCATTTCTTCGAGCTGCGTCAGAGAGTATTCCCTCATCGGCTTGCAGAGAGGAGTCGTATCGATAGGATGGTCGATAACGAACGTCGGCTGAACGAGGTCTTCTTCGCATAATTCCTCGAACAGGTTCGATATCACAAGTCCTTTGCTGTGCGAAAGTTTCGGGTCGAATTCGATGTTGTTCTGCTTCATGTAAAGAATAATATCGTCTTTCTTCATCGTGAGCACGTCGAGTCCCGTTTTTTCCTTAATCGCGTCAACCATCTTCAGTCTTTTCCAGGGCGCTTTCAGGTCCAGTTCAACGTCCTGGTACTTTATCTTCGTCGTGCCGTGAACCGCTATGCAGGCCTGCTCAACTGCTTCCTCGAAAAGTTTCATGCTGTCGTTATAATCACCGTACGCCTGATACCATTCGACCTGCGTGAATTCCGGATTGTGGGTTCTGTCTATTCCTTCGTTCCTGAAATCTTTAACGAATTCGAATACCCGGCTGAACCCGCCGACTATAAGTCTCTTAAGGAACAGTTCGTTCGAAATTCTCAAATAGAGCGGAATGTCGAGCGCGTTGTGATGTGTCACGAACGGCCTTGCGTTGGCGCCGCCGTATATCGACTGAAGAGTCGGTGTTTCGACTTCGAGGAATCCGTATTTTTCAAGCGTGCCTCTTATCGATTTGATAATCTTAGTGCGGTTTAGGAATGTTTCCTTGACGTTTTCGTTTACTATAAGGTCGATATATCTCTGTCTGTAACGGAGTTCCACGTCCGCGAACGCGTCGTGAATAATTTTCTCGCCCGTCTCGGTGATTTCTTCCTTAACCACCGGCAGAGGGAACACTGACTTTGTAAGCAGTTCGAATGAAACGCAATGCACCGAAATCTCGCCTGTCTTTGTCCTGAAGACATATCCTTTGATCCCGATTATATCGCCGATGTCGAGCATCTTGAGTATCGCGTAAGGCGTTTCGCCGACTTCGTCTTTCTTTATGTATAGCTGTATCCTGTCTGTGTCGTCTTTAATGTGGCAGAATGTTGCTTTGCCCATTCTTCTTATCGCGGATATTCTTCCGGCGATTGAAACTATTTCAGATTTCCTTGCTTCTGCTTCGGTCTCATCCTTCGGGTCCGTGAAATTTTTAATCAGTTCGGCGGCTTTATGTGTAATATCGTATCTGTGCGGATACGGATTAACGCCGAGTTTTTTTATCTCTTCGAGTTCTTCGAATCTTCTCTTAATAAGTTCGTTTTGTTCGTTTACCATTAGTATGTATTTATTTAAAAAACTTGTTTGCTTCTTCAATGCTTAATTTCGTCCACTGTCCCGGGGCGAGATTGCCGAGAGTAAGATGTCCGTATCCGCTTCTGTGAAGTTTGCGGACGAAGTAACCGTAATGTTCGAACATCTTTCTCACCTGTCTGTTGCGGCCTTCGACTATCGATATAACGGCTGTTTCAGTGTCGTTCTTATTCGGATATGTGATCTTACACGGCGCTGTCCTGCGGCCTTCGAGTTTTATACCCGTCATGAGTTTTTCCCTGTGCTTTTCTTCGAGCGGCCGGGAAAGTTTAACCACATACGTTTTCGTGACTTTGTATTTCGGGTGCATCAGTTTGTTCGCGAAATCGCCGTCGTTTGTGATCAGGAGCAGTCCTGTCGTGTCATAGTCGAGGCGTCCGACAGGATACAGTTTTTCCTTCATGCCGATGAGGTCGATAACGGTTTCCCTGTTCTTTTCGTCATCAGTGGAAGTGATGATGCCCGCGGGTTTGTTCAGAATTATGTATAACTTCTTCGTCTTTTCTCTTATTCTCTCGCCGTCCAGACGTATGTCATCCTTCTCCGGATTAATCTGCAGTCCCTGCTCGAGTATGACTTTGTGATTAACGGTAACCCGCGCCTGTTCTATGAATTCATCGACTTTCCTTCTTGCGAAATTTGTGTTGTTTGCGAGGAATTTGTTGAGTCTTACAAGATTTTCGGGCGGATAATTATTCTTTTTTTCCATCTCCGTCCCTGTTTAAATCGTCTTCGTTGTCAATTCCGTTGTCTTCCTGAATCTCATTGTTTTCGGAAAGACCTGACGGCTCTTCATTTATTTCATCCTGAAGCGATGTTACTTCTCCGGCTTCGCTCCGAAGTTCGGCTTCTTCATTATCTACGGGGGAATCTCCGGTAACATCTTCAGCCGGAGTTTCTTCCTGAGCGGTCTCTTCTCCGTTTTCGTCAAAAAGCTTCGGCTGCTCGTTGGATGTGCCCGCGACTTTTTCTTCCGCCTGCATGCTCATTGAATTGAAAAGGTCAATGTCCGCTTCCGTAATTCCGTCAATCTTTTCGTTCTTAAGTATCTCGTTAATTTCCTTAAGCTTCGGCAGGTCTTCTATCGCGTTAAGACCGAGAACCTTTAGGAAATTTGTCGTCGTTCCGTAGAGGATCGGTCTTCCCGGCCCGTCGGCTCTGCCTTTAATCGAAATTAGGTCGCGTTCAAGAAGGGAGTTGACGATGTAGTCGACGTTTACCCCGCGCACGAACTCTATTTCAGAGCGTGTTATCGGCTGCTTGTAAGCTATGATTGCAAGAGTTTCGATAGCCGACTGCGAGAGTTTTTTCTTCTGCGTTTCGGCGGTGAGCTTGCCGAGGAAATGCGCGAATTTCTTTCTTGTTGCGAACTGATATCCGCCTGCAACCTTTATGATTTCAAATGCATTGCCGCTCTTTTCGTAATCGCTGTTGAGTTCGCTTATCGAATCCTCGATCTCCTTTACGGATACTCCGATCTTGAAGGAATCGAGAAGGTCTTTGATCTCCTTAAGCGTCAGCTCTTCGTCCGAAGCGAAAAGCAGAGATTCGACAATATTCTTTATGCCTGCTGTGCTCAATTAAGTTGTTCGTTAATTATTCTTGAAAGCGAGAATTCGCTCATGTCCTGTCCGTTGATGGTTATTCTTAAATATCCTTCGAGCGCCAACTGAAGTATGGAAAGGAACGTGCAGATGACGATTAACTTTTCGTCCATTGCCTGAATCAGTTCCTTGAAGTCGATAGATGACCTGAATGCGAAAAAGTTTATCAGGAATTCGCGCTGGATTTCCGGAGTCGTATGCAGAAGCTCTATAGGATGAACGATTTCCTTCCTGACGTTGGTGATAGCATGCCTGTATCCTTTTATCAGGTTGAAAATGGTCAGGCTCTGAAGTCCTGCGTCGTTTAGTACGTCGTATTCGTATTCCTTGACGTCTTTCTTGAAGAACTGCCTGAAATACCTCTGCCTCGCTTCGTCCTCGAACTTTGATAGTTCGGCGGCGGCGTCCTTGAATCTTTTATACTCGAGAAGCTTGCGTATAAGCGTCAGACGCGGGTCTTCCTCTTCGCCTTCCTCAACAGTTATCTGGGGAATAAGCATCCTTGCCTTGATTTTCATCAGCTCGGCTGCCATGAGAAGGAACTCGCCGGCGAGTTCGATGTCCAGTGACTGTATATAATTCAAATAGTCGAGGAAATCCTTCGTAATTTTTGAGATAGGAATGTCGTAAATATTTAATTCTTCTTCCTTTACGAAGTGCAGCAGAATATCTAGAGGACCCTCGTATTCCGAGAGTTTCGCCCAGTAATCGCTGTTTTTAGGGACGTCAGCCCCTACAATATTTCCTTTTTCGTCAACTTCCATTATAACCGCAAAATATACGAAACCGCCGAAACATATTAAATGTAATAAGGGAGCATACAATTATAGAACACAGAAAGAGCGGATTAAACCGATAAGAGCGGATAGAGCATTTTCCCATTTAGACTAAACACAGAAACAGCGGATTAAACCGATAAGAGCGGATAGAACATTTCTTTTCTTATAAAGGTATCGTTTTATGAATGTTTTTACGAGGAGCGGCTGAAGATTTTCTTTCTGAAGAATAAGAGCCACAGCAATAAAATGAGCAAGAACGACAATCCGCTGAACCAGTTGAATCTGAACGGAGATAATTTACTGCCGGCTGAGAGGTTTTTCAGGTCCGAGGTTATTCCCCATGCGACAAAGGCGTCGGCCATCGGGT
>CAIKZJ010000314.1 GCA_903831845.1 uncultured Ignavibacteriota bacterium | reverse complement strand
TTGCCGGCAAAGTCTTCTGCATAGGCGCGAACAACGGCGTCGAGAACTGGGCGATTACGCTCGGTTCGGCGAATCAGGGTTTCCTGAAAATACTCGATGACCTGGATTCTAACGGATTCGCGGATTTCACTCTTTCAGGTCCGACAGGGCTTTCAAGAATAGACTCAAAGACTCATAATACTCTCTGGCAGCAGTTTCCTGCCATGTCATACATAAGGGGCGTGGATTTCCTAAGCGACGTAAACGGTGACGGCAAGAGGGACATCGTTTATTCCATGCAGACGCCCGGAAACATACTTGTCGTAAACGGCGCGACCGGAGCAACGATGTTCACGTATTCATTCGGTTCAACCGTAACTTACAGGGCTGACCGCGTTGCCGCTCTTAACAGCATTGACGGAAACACGACCACGGAATTCGTGGGCGGCTGCAGGGACGGAAGGATTGTATGCTTCAGCGGAGGCCAGAACGTACCGATAGGAGTAAGGCAGATATCTTCCGGCGTGCCCGAAAAATTCAATCTTTATCAGAATTATCCGAATCCGTTCAACCCCGTAACAAACATCAAGTTTGACATCACAAAATCGTCAAAAGTCACGCTTGCTATATTTGACGTATCCGGCAGGGAAATCACATCGAAGGTATTCGAAAATCTTTCGGCGGGTACTTATGAATACAGGTTCGACGCTTCGGTATATTCATCGGGAGTCTATTTCTACAGGATAACCGGCAGCGGTTTCACGGCGACAAAGAAAATGATTCTTGTTAAATAGTTTTTTATATGCGTTCCCCGAAAGGGGAACGCATCCTTTTTAATAATCCTCGTAAATTTCATGCAGAAAATAATTACAGTCTTTTTATTGATTTTTATTTATGCGGCCGGTTCCAATGCACAGTGGATATCCGGAAGCACAGTAAACAATTCCGTTGTAATCGCGCCTTACAATCAGGCGACGCCGAAGATTATCGCCGATAATGACGGCGGTGTAATAATAGTTTGGCAGGACAACAGGACGAATTCAAGTTCGTCATACGGAGATATTTACGCGCAGAGATTCGATAAATTCGGATACAAGCAGTGGGGAGATACTAACGGACTGCCGATCGCGGTCAAGCCCGTGCTTGAAAGATATTACGAGATATGCAGCGACGGCAAGGGCGGAATAATAATTCTATGGGAAGACAATCCGACGATATACAATACTATAGTAAAAGGGCAAAGAGTAAGGAAAGACGGCGTGAAGATGTGGAGCGACACGGGTTACGTCATCGCCCAGACTATAAACAGGCAGGCGTCGCCGAAGATATCATCCGACAATAACGGCGGATGCTTCGTTGCTTATCTCTCGAGCGAACTCAATTCAAGCGATTATGAGATGAAGGTGAACAGGTTAGACAGTCTCGGCAATAAAATGTGGGGCGCAGGAAATTTCATCTGCCAGGCGGACGGGAATCCTTCCGATATGGCTGTATGCACCACATCCGACAACTGTTTCGCCGTAGTATGGAGCGATCCGAGGAACTCGATATTAACAGATTACGATAACTACGTTCAGAAAATAAGCCAGTCGGGAAGTGTATTGTGGAACGCTAACGGCAGGCTTGTGTGCGACAAGCGGTTTCCGCAGGCATACAATAAGGTCTATCCGGATAACAACGGAGGTGTTTTCATTGCATGGTGCGACCAGCGGGATTCTATATCCTATGATGTATATGTTCAGAGAGTCAGGTCGAACGGAACATTCTCGATGCCGGATACGGGGCTTGCGATAACGCACGATAACTTCGCGCAGTACAGGCCGGAAGTAACGACTGACGGAAAGGGAGGGATAATAATCGGCTGGTTCGATTACAGGAACGGACCCGAGTATCCTTTCAACATAGACATTTACGGGCAGCGGATTGATTCCGCGGGGCATATCAAGTGGGACGCG
>CAIKZJ010000313.1 GCA_903831845.1 uncultured Ignavibacteriota bacterium | reverse complement strand
GCCTCGATCGCCCGGCCGCTCATCGCTATCACGTTTCGCTTTATCATTCTGTCCATGCCGCTGATGCCGATTGCGCTCAGCAAGCCGCCTATTGTAGTCGGTATTAGACACACAAGCAGGGCAACGAGAACGGGAATGGTTAAGTTGCCGGTGGCAATACCGGACGCTTTCATTCCAAACTGATAATAGAAAGGAAGAGTTGTAACTGCAAGCAGAAAAATAATTGTAAGACCTGCTAGAAGTATCGTAAGAGCGATTTCGTTGGGAGTTTTCTGCCTTCTTGCGCCTTCTATGAGTGAGATTATTTTATCCATGAACGTGAAGCCGGGTTCTGAAACAATTCTTATCGTAATTTTGTCGCTGAGGACCCTCGTCCCACCAGTTACGGCGCTTCTGTCACCGCCTGCTTCCCTTATAACAGGTGCGGACTCGCCTGTGATTGCTGATTCATCCACGCTGGCAACGCCTTCTATTATTTCGCCGTCGGCGGGAATCGTATCCCCCGCCACGCAAACAACCACATCACCTTTCTTGAGTTCATCCGCGCTGATTTCGAATAATGCGGGTCCCAATATCTTTTTTGCAATTACCTGCTTTTTGTTTTTTCTAAGAGAATCCGCCTGAGCTTTACCGCGTCCTTCCGCCACGGCTTCGGCGAAATTCGCAAACAGAACAGTAAACCAGAGCCATATCGTAATCTGAATGTCGAATCCGGAATAACTTCCGTTGTAAATTCCCGCGGCCGATATTATCGTAGTTATTAAAGCGCAGATTTCAACTATGAACATTACGGGATTCCTGACGAGAACAGACGGGTTCAGCTTAGCGAAAGAACCTTTCACCGCCTGAATAAAAATATCCGAAGTAATTAATTTTCTTTTCTTTTCCATATCAGAACAACACCCCCTGTTTCATTAAAATATGTTCAGCAACAGGGCCGAGACACAGCGCGGGAAAGAACGTAAGAGCTCCCACTATCAATATGACACCGGCAAGAAGTACGGCAAAGACGGCATTGTCCGTCCTGAACGTACCCGCGCTTACCGGGGAAATATTCTTCTTTACAAGACTGCCCGCGATAACAATAACCGGAATTATCACGCCGAACCTGCCGACAAGCATCGCAAGTCCCGTAAGAACATTGTAGAAAATCGTATTAGCGTTAAGACCGGCGAACGCGCTGCCGTTATTTCCGACTGCCGAAGAGAACGCGTAAAGTATTTCCGAAAAACCGTGCGGACCGGGGTTCTGCACAGATGAGACGCCCTGAGCGAGCACCGAAGCCGCTGCGGTAAACATCAGAATCACCGCACTTTGAACAAGTATTGCGAGTATAGCCATTTTAATTTCCGGAGCTTCGATTTTCTTTCCCATATATTCGGGTGTGCGCCCGACCATTAATCCTGCAATAAACACTGTGATAAAAACAAAGATGAGCATGCCGTAAAGTCCTGAACCGACTCCGCCGAATATTATCTCGCCCAGCATTATATTAACCAGCGCTATCATACCCGCAAGCGGCGAAAGGCTTGAATGCATAGCGTTCACCGCGCCGCAGGAAACGTCCGTGGTAATCACAGAAAACAAAATGCTTCCTGTCGTGCCGAACCTCAGTTCTTTTCCTTCGAGAACCGTTGCTGATTGAAGCGCAGGATTAAATGACAGTTCGGAAAATATCGAAACGGCAAAACCCGTAACGAGAAAAAACATCATTACTCCGAAAATAATCCATCCTTCTTTCTTAGAGCCCGCTTTCATGCCGTAGGTATAAGTCAGGGCGGTCGGGATAAGCAATATGCAGAGCATTTCTATGAAATTCGAAAAAGGAGTGGGATTCTCGAAAGGATGCGCGCTGTTTGAATTGAAGAATCCCCCGCCGTTTGTCCCGAGCATTTTTATTGCTACCTGAGATGCGGCCGGCCCCATTGGAATTACCTGTGTGATTCCTCCGGGGATTGAGACATTAATGTACGGGCTGAAGTTCTGAATAACTCCCTGACTCATTAATAATAATGCGACGATAACAGAACCCGGCAGAAGCACGTACAACACTGCGCGCGTCAAATCAACCCAGAAGTTTCCAAGGTTCCCGCTCTTTCTCGATGTAATGCCTCTGGTGAGAGCAAGAATAACGGTAATGCCTGTCGCGGCACTCAGAAAATTCTGTACTGCAAGCCCGGTCAATTGCACGGCGTAACTCATAGTCGTTTCGCCTGCATACGCCTGCCAGTTTGTATTTGTAACGAAACTCACGGCTGTGTTAAAGGCCAGATCCCAGCCGATGTTTCCGAGTCCCTGAGGATTCAGCGGCAGAACGCTCTGAAATATCTGGAGCAGGAACAGAAAAACAATTCCTGCAAAATTGAATGCGAGAAGAGACCACAGGTACTTTCTCCGGTTCATCTCCACCGCGGGGTTTATTCCGCATATTCTGAATAATATCTTTTCCGGTCTTGTAATGAACGCGTGAAGGCCGCTGTCCGTCTCGAAGACTTTAAACATGTATCGTCCGAGGACCGGAGTAAGAGCAGTAACTATCAGCAGCAATAGTGCCGGTTGTATTATAACGTCAGAAACCATAAATTAAAATTTTTCGGGTCTGATTATCACATAGAACAAATACGCCAGAATCAGCAGTGATATTATAAGCCCGGTGATATATGAAAAATCCATTGTCTTTTTTATTCAAAATTACATTCAAAAACATAAGCAAAAAATCAAATGAAGGCGCGGGAACATAAAGATTTCATAAAGATCAGGCGGCTACGGCCGGGAAAAACAAGGGGGCGAAAATAGGGATGAATTTTTCCCTTTTTTGTTACCCCCCATGGGGGTATTTTTTAGTGAAAAATCAAAGGCGCTTCCAGAAGACGGAACATTACAAAGCAGGAAGCGTATAAAAAGCAGAGATATTCTGAAAGGATACTGCGATGAAACAGATAAATAAAATATTAATAATAGCGGCTCTGTCGATGCTGTTCTGGTATTCCCCGTCGAAAGCGCAGGAGAACAGCGGAACGCTTCTTGACAGCCTGTCGGAGGGCGACGAGCTCCTCGACTCAAACCTTGTTTACAAGGATATGTTCGAAGACTCTCTTAAAGACCAGGGCAACTGGGTCAAGATTGTCAAATCGGACTTCATAAAGGAAGTGAACGGCAACGATACGGAACTTGACGAGCTTTCCACTTCCGGCAACGACGATTATCTTTACGTCTGGCGCCCGGTCGAAATGGGTTACAACCCTTATGTCAACGGAAGATGGGTATTCACTTACGACGGCTGGGTATGGGTATCGAATTACTACTGGGGTTGGACCACCTACCATTACGGAAGATGGTGGTATTCTCCTTTCTGGGGCTGGGTATGGCTTCCAGGACACGTCTGGGCTCCGAACTGGTGTTACTGGCGGGAGTACGGCGATTATTACGGATGGCATCCTTACGGGCCCAGAATTCACTGGCGCACGCATCACGGGCATCACAGGAATCACGTCATAATAACGCATCCTACGAGATGGGTATTCGTGAACAAGAAGAAACTGAACGAAAACATCACAAAGAAAGACGTTCTTAAAACGAACCTGAAAGACGTCGTGAAGAATTCAACAAGAATTAATAATGTGAACACGTTCGATGAAAAAGTTAAATATATCGGACCGGATGTGACGGCGGTTTCCGTGAACACCGGAAAGAAGATAAATCCGGAAAACATTGCGACTGTAAAATCGAAGAACGACCAGGAAATAAAGAACAAAAAGAACACTGTAAGTACGAAAGACGATAACAATTACGGCTCTAAGAACACTACGGGATACGAGAACAGGACTTCGAACAAGAACAAGAGCACTGAATCCGGCAACAACGGAAGCACTTATAACGGAAACAAAGAATCGAACAGGAACAGTAATAACGGCAACAGGGAATCGACAAGAAGCGGAAACAACGGAAGCAGGGAGTCGACTAAGAGCGGTAATAACGGTAACAGGGAATCGACAAAGAGCGGTAACAACGGCAACAGAGAAACCAAGAGCGGTAATAACGGTAACAAGACTTCGAGCCCTAAAAAGGTAAGCGAGAATACAAACCAGAACAGTACAAGCAACAAGAAGAGCGAAAATTATGTCTCGAAGGAAACATACACCGCTCCGAAGAAGGAATCGACGGTTAAGAAGGAAACGTATACGACTCCGAAAAAGGAAACGAAGACATATGATCCGCCGAAACAGGAAACGAAGACATACAATCCGCCGAAACAGGAAACGAAGACGTACAATCCGCCGAAGCAGGAAACGAAGACGTACAATCCGCCGAAACAGGAAACGAAGACGTACAATCCGCCGAAACAGGAAAACACGGTCAGGCGCGAAAGCAATAATTCGGGCAGATCGGAAAACAACACGAAGAAGGAAAGCAGCAATAATAACACGTCGGTCAGGAAGAAATGAGCCGGCGCGTTTCAGGCAAAAACAGGCGTCCCGAGACGCCTGTTTTTTTTAACGTTTAACTCTTGATTTAAAGAACGTCCAGATTATTTCCGCGGCTTTGAAATCCATGCATGTATTTCCCACGACGGCTTTAGGCAGATACTGGTTTCCGCCCGGGACGGTATGACCGCCGTTTATTACTTTAACAAGAACCACCTCCGCGCCCGACAGACCGCCTCTGAATGTGTATTTCTCCGCGAAGCAATTGTCATCCTCAATAACATCGGGGATTTCATCATGTACGGGAGTTTCGGAGCACTTATTTTCTTTTACGAATAATTTTATTGTTTCATCCGTGGACATAGAATATCCTCTCGCCTTCCCGAAATCGAAACCGACTTTCCCGCCTTCCCATTTCACGAGCGGGTCGTCGGTACCGTTGATAAGCATCACGGAAACAGGTTTTTGAAGCGAATAGACCTTGCCCAGCAGTTCGGGCATGTTAGCGCATATCGGAGCAATCGCGAGCACCCTGCCGTTGAGCCTGTAAGCGAGGGTTATCGACATGAATCCTCCGTTCGACATTCCAGTAAAGAACACCCGGCCGGTGTCGATCCCGTATTCGGAATATAACGTATCGATCAGCCTGTCCAGAAATTTCACGTCATCGCTTTTTGAGTCGCCTTTTTTCTCACGTCCGTCATTCCAGCTTTTTTTCAGACCGTCCGGATAAACAACAATGAATTTTTCCCTGTCTGACAAATCATTGAAATTCGTTTCTTTCATTATTTGCTCTCCCGACCCGCCGTGTCCGTGAAGAACAATGACGAGAGGCATACCTGTCTGCGGGTTTTCCCCCGGAAGATGCAGCAGAAATTCTCTTTTATCCCCGCCGGAGTAAAACGACCTTTCGTAAGTCTGGGCGCGAAGCAGGCCGAAAAAGAAAAATTGAAGAAACAGGAGCAAGAAAAATTTTTTCATATATAATAAACCCGTTATATTCAATTTTTGTTGTATAATTGTCAGAATTTCCCCTGTATATATTAATGAATTTAATTCAAACGAAACAGGAAAAGAAAACAATATTTTTATGAGCAAAAAACTCAAAGAAAAAGCTGAAGAACTCGGAATAGACCGGACAAGAAAGCATATTTTCATATGCGTCGGAGCCGATGACGGCAAATGCGTCAGCAGGGATGACGGGCAGAAATCCTGGAAACACCTGAAGAAACGTCTGGCTGAACTTGACCTCGCAGGTCAGGGCGGAATACAGAGAACAAAGGCGGACTGTTTCAGAATATGCGCCAAAGGCCCTCTTGCGGTAGTATATCCCGACGGTGTGTGGTATCACTCATGCACGCCTAAAGTCCTCGACAGGATAATCGACGAGCATATAATTGAAGGAAAGCCGGTAGAGGATTACAGAATCTTTTAGGCAATTAACAATTAGTAATTAAATCAGACAGTAACGAACATTTAACTCCAAACAATCCGGAAATAAAAAATTACTAATTATAAATTACTAATTATTAATTGGTATGTATTCTTCTCGGGCATTTCGGCAGTTGCACCTCAACCTCGCAGGCAAGACCGCCTTCCATGCAGCTTTCGGGATCGCAGCATGTATTGCAGACCCTTTTGTATGAATCAAACCCGAGAAGTTCAACTCCCGTCGAAAGGAATCCGTTCTTTTCCTCTTCCGGTTTAAGCAGGTCTGTGCTGAGATACTTCTTATTATCATCCGGAAAGACAGTAACAACGACGGCGTCTTTTCCGAGTTCGTTCTGCACTTTCAATGCTCCGAGAAAATTAGCTCCCGAAGAAATGCCTACGCCTATTCCGAGTTTCGCCGCAAGTTTCTGCGCCATGATAATCGAGTCGCCGTCGTCCACGCTGATAACGTGGTCGAGCGAAGACAGGTTAACTATCGGCGGTATAAACTCGTCCGATATTCCCTGAATTCTGTGTTTGCCGACCTTGTGTCCCGTAGTGAGCGTCGGGGAATTCGCGGGTTCCAGCGGGTGAATCTTTATTTCCTTATACTGTTCCTTCAGATATTTTCCCGTTCCCATTATCGTGCCGCCCGTACCGACGCCGGCTACGAAGGCTGCCGGCATAAGGTTTCTGAAACGGAGCTGCCACCAGATTTCGGGTCCCGTGGTTTCATAGTGCGCAGATACGTTATCCTCGTTAGAAAACTGCCGGGGCAGAAAAGTGTTATCTCCTGTCCTGGCGTGCCATTCCGCTTTTTCGATGCTTCCTAGAAATCCGCCTTCTTCCTTGCTTACGAGATTAATCCTCGCGCCGAGGCTCCCGATAAGCTCCATCCTTTCGCGGCTCATCCAGTTAGGCATATAAATAGTAACAGGATGTCCGAGAGCGCGGCCGATGGCAGAAAAAGAAATTCCGGTATTCCCGCTCGTCGCTTCGATTATCTCGTCGCCTCGTTTAAGGTAACCTTTATCATACGCTTTTCTTAAAATATAAAGCGCCATTCTGTCTTTAATGCTGCCCGTCATATTGAAGTTCTCGGCTTTTGCGTAGATATACCTTGTTTCGCCGTTGTATACGAATTCAATCTGAAGAAGCGGACTGTTTCCTATAAGGTGTTTCAGCCCGTGAAACTTGTGAATTAATTTTTTATCTATCATAGGGAAAATTTTTCTGAAAATATCAAACGCCGCGGATTAAATACACATAAAAATGAATATATACGCAGATTATTCAATAATTAAGTTCAATTGATTTAATCGTGATTTATTATTAATTTACATCGGTAGTTAAGAAAAGTGAAAGATTAATCAAGGTTCCCCGGATACCTAATCCGAAAAACTGAAGAACTCGTCCATTTAGAGGAATACTACGTTTAATTTTTTCAGAACCGGGTTTTAAACCAAACCGGCATATGATTTGTCTAATGTCATATCCCGATTTTATGATGAGTTTTCTGAAAACAAAACATTTGAAAATGTACAAAACCGTCTTAAGGTTATTTTTTATCACGGCATTATTTATGACTTTGTATTCATATCTGAATGCACAAACAATACAATACCTTTCTCCGAAGCCGGGTTCAAAGCTGAACACAAGGCAGACCACTGTTATAATCGGATTCACCGGCACTTTATCGATGAATTTTATCAATACCGCCGCCATAACGGCCACAGGTTCAGCGAGCGGAGTGCACACAGGAAGCATAATTCCGGTCGAAGGTTATACAAAACTGATATTCAAGCCGAATGTTCCGTTTTCGTACAACGAAAACGTTCTTGTCTCCGGTCTGAACGGTCTTGTAAATTTTTCATTTCAGATACAGCCGTATACACCCGAGACTATACATAATGAAGAAGATAACCTGCTTAATATCCTGAAGCAGGGCAGCGTTAATATCGGCCCGAAACAGGGCGATGATATTCCGCTTCTCACGATAAACCAGTACGGTCCTACGGCCGAGGGTTATATATTCTTCAGTAATTTTCAGCAGAACATAACACACGATTCATATCTGATGGCTCTTCAAAACAACGGAACGCCTCATTTTTCAAGGCTTCTGACAGCAAGAGCTTATGATTTCAAAAGACAGCCGAACAACATGTACACTTATTACGAGGAAATGTGTCATTTTTATCTGGGGATGGACCATAACTTCAACGTTGTGGACAGCTTTTACTGCGGTAACGGATACACGACCGACCTTCACGAAATACAGCTGACGGAGGACGGAGGGGCATGGCTCATGAGTTATGACGTACAGAACATTAATATGAGCGAAATAGTACCGGGAGGCGCGGTTTCATGTTCAGTAACCGGACTTATCATACAGAAGATTGACGCAAACAAGAATGTGGTTTTCCAGTGGAGAAGCTGGGATCATATTCCGATAACTGACGCGACGCATGAAAATCTGCTGGCGACTTCGATAGATTATATTCACGGCAACGCGATAGAGCCGATGAACGACAACAGCATTCTTATTTCGAGCAGGCATCTTGACGAAATCACAAAGGTCAGCACGAACACGGGAGATATCATCTGGAGACTTGGCGGAAAAGGCAACATGTTCACTTTTACAAACGACACGATGGGATTCTCGCACCAGCATTCAATCAGGTATCTCGGCAACGATCATTATCTCCTTTTCGATAACGGCAACTACCATTCGCCGCCTTTTTCAAGAGCGTCCGAATACAAGATAAACGAAGCCGAAAAAACGGCGACTCTCGTATGGGAATACAGAAACACGCCTGACATATACGCTTTTGCGATGGGCAGCGTGCAAAGACTTTCAAACGGAAACACATTTATCGGCTGGGGCTCGGCCGCGACAACGCTTTCAGAAGTCAGCCCGGACGGCGAACTTCTTTATCAGCTATCTCTGCCCGCGGGGCAGATGTCATACAGGGCATTCAGATACACAACGCAGCCTGTTACGGGAACCGGCGGCAACGGAATACCCGCAGAATTCACTTTGTTCCAGAATTACCCGAATCCATTCAATCCGGTAACGACTATCAATTTCAATCTTCCCGAAAGTTCTCTCGTAAATCTGAGCATTTACGACATAACGGGAAAGAAGGTAGCCGAAGTTTTCAACAGACGCCTTTTGGCGGGGCAGCACTCTGAGGTGTGGAACGGCGCCGGATATTCAAGCGGCGTATACTTCTATGTACTTACGACAGACAAGTACAGAAGCGCAAGGAAGATGATTTTACTCAAATAATTTTTTCCATTGTTAGCTTTCAAGGATCAAAGCACGGGCTTATCAAGCCGTGCTTTTTTGTTTTGAGCATTCAATCCTCAATTGATTGATTTTCCGATTTTGCATAAATTCATATTAATGGATAATTATGTGTGCGTTGCAGGCGGAATAAACGCCGATATAAAGGGTATATCCGCCGGACTTACCGAAGATTCACATCAGGGTAAAATTATAATTACCGGAGG
>CAIKZJ010000312.1 GCA_903831845.1 uncultured Ignavibacteriota bacterium | reverse complement strand
ATTAGTTATTTCTTTGCTTCAACACCGACTACGGCATGTCCTATGAAATAGAAATAGCCGTGTCCATCGAGCACAATCGGTTCGGTAGACGTCCATACGTTTATCGGATTCGCGGGTTCAGTCATCACATAAGTATACTGTCCGGGCGCCAATGTGGTAGGCATAGCACCTGCATAGGTGTGGATTTCAATGAATCCGTATCCGCTGTTTGCGGAAGATGTGACTTTTATATTCCCTCCGCTTACCTGCTCAAGTTTTACCGTTGCGGTAAGATAACCCGGAGGAACCTTGTTAAGTCCTGCGCCGCAGTATACGTTCCATGTGTATCCGCCGGCCGGTATAGCCGCATAATTTATGTAACCTGCCCAGCCCCAGCGGTTTCTCGAAAGTCCGAGTGTGGGATAACCTTCAGGATTTGACTTGTTTTCAGTCGTGAAAACGAGACCGTAGAAACTCGAGTCAGGATCTAAAGGAATTTCGCCCGTCACAAACGGAACCTTCACAAATCCGGTTTCACCGTTTATATAATTCGGAGGTCCCGGAGGATTGGGCGGATCCGGACAGCAGAGATTGTATTTCAGGCCAAGGCCCCAGCGGTTTAGGCATGCAAGAGGCCAGGTGTACTGATCGTTTCCCCATTTGCCGAAAGGCATATCACCCACCCAGGCTGTTTCGCCGTCAGACATTGCCAGGTGTATGAATACATAAACATCTGTTAGGCATCGGTCCATAGTGTATGTCAATGAGTTCAAGTCGATGATAATAGTGTTGTTTGTCAGCGGCAGCGTAGGATGTACGAACATATTCAGTTTCGGATTGCACTTTGTTTCCGTTTTGTTGCCGTTCTTGACAAGAGTGTCATTTACCGGGAATGTAAGCGGATCCGTGGTTACATAATAATGAAGATCGTTGAACGTTATATTCGGGAGTAATTTTATATACATGAAATTAGGCACACCGCCGTTATCAGTGGTGTTCCAGATTTTCACTATACCTTCATATATCGTTTTTCCGCCCCACATAGTATCAACCTGGGCTCCGGCTTCATTGAAGGATAAACAGGATTCATAGTCCATGCTGCCTGTTCTTGGGGAATTTGGTCCGAAAATTTCATCTGTACTGCAAGCCTGAAATAATACAATGGAACTTACGATTAGCAGAACTGAAAGGATACCTGTAAAAAGAAAGATTAACTTTTTCATATTTCACTCCCTTTCTTTAAGGTTTAATATATTTTTAATTAAATGTGATTCGCGTTCACAAATTACCTTAAAGTGAAATATCGTTTACAAGTGAGACAGCTCGATATTACCCTTTACTTTATTAATTAAGAAATTAATACCCACAGCAAATACAAGTAACGGTTCTTAATTTGCTGCTAACCCAACTATAAAGTTTAATATCGCAGGTTGTGTTCTCGGAAGATTGCCCTTTTTCAGGAGCAAAGTGCGTTCTGATATTGTTTGGATTGATATTACCCCTTTTACCCATAATCAAATTATTCTAAAATTATTTTTTTGTCAAGTCTTTTTTTGTTATTCCGCTATTTAACTATGCTCATTTTTCTGGTAGAAACAAAATCCGTGCCGTTTTTACCCGCATTCATCCGGTAAAAATATGTTCCTGATGACAGCCCGTCGCTTCTGAATCTTATCGTGTGAAAACCGGCTTTCATGTATTCGCTCAAAATTGTTTTAACTTCTCTGCCGAGAATATCATATAATACAATCGTTACACGGTTGTCCGCAGGCATAGAAAAATCGATCCGCGTGTCGGGATTGAACGGATTCGGGTAGTTTTGTGAAAGCTGAAACGCGTCGGGCAGGGATATTTCAACGACACCCGGAAGATAAAAATAATTACCAGTGCCGTTATTGCTCGTTTGTCTTAGCCTGTAAAGATATCTGCCTGTGTTCAGTTTTTTGTCCGTGAACTCATATGTGTTGCGTCCGTTTCCGGCGGATCTCACGAAACCCGCTGTTTCCCATGCGCCTTTATCTGTTTCTGTAATATTATTCCTCTGGATCTCAAATCCGGAGTTCCCGTATTCAGTTCCGGTTATCCATCTAAGCTCAATTTCCCTTCCTCTTACAGTCGACCGGAATGATTCGATCGTAACGGGCAGGGGGACGTTCACGTCTGTAATCGTGTAATACGAAAAACTGTTAAGTCCCCGTACGCGTACAAAACAGTTTATGTAATCAAGCTCTGTCTGAAAGTTTGCCGTTCCCAGCCCTGAGTATGAAACCCAAGACCCGGATGAATATTTGCACATTCTCGAATCCGTTGAAGGATTGTTTATCGAGTAAGTTTCACCGGGACTGAAGTATATTGTGAAATCGTAAGTCGTTCCTGCAAGAGAACCGGACGGTTCCGCGTCTATGTAAAATTTTGCAAAGCTGCCGTAAGCCGAAGGCGGATTTATTCCGGAAAAATATCTTATGTTCATGCCGCCGGGATACGATGCGCCTGATGTATCCCAGTATATAGTGCACACTGTTCTGCCGTAAAGAACATATGAAGAAAATGTTCCCGGCGCCGGTATTGAAGTCTGTGTCAGCAGCGGGCAATCCGGCGGGGTTTCGGTAAATTCATCCGAACCTATGTCGGTTACGCCGCCTGAGTTCATTTCTGACCTTACGGATGCGGAATCAAAATCGGACAGATAACCGGTTACAGGTGTTCCTTTGCCGGATACAAGCCATGCTTCCTTGTTTGATTTGTTTATGCTGAGGTTTCCGTCGGAAATTGAAACAAACAGATTCTGATAAGGGATTAAACCCGCGGATGTGCTGTAACTGTGCCTGTCTCCCGTAGTCGATGATTTCCACTGCGAGAACGTCAGGCTGCTTCCTCCGAAACGCATCGAACGAAGCGTATCAACGGTTACGTACGAATTGCAGTTGCTTGTGACCGGTGACGTTGACGGGGTGCCGAGAGCGTAATTGTTTCCTGTCGCCGTTCCTGACCGCGTTCTTCCGTTATAAAGCAAGTTGT
>CAIKZJ010000311.1 GCA_903831845.1 uncultured Ignavibacteriota bacterium | reverse complement strand
TTCGTAATCGGGAAAGCATACAGCGAGGGCCTCGTGTAATCCGGAAATCCCGACTATTTTCCTCTCCATTGAAACTTCTGAAGTAATCCGGCCGGCGTCATCTGCCGGAACAATGACCTTCTCAATTTCAGGGTAATTTAGAACCGCGGCGTCCATTTTCTCCCTGATTCCGTCGACAGTGCCTACCATCAGGCCTGTCAATCTCCCAGTGGCGAGTACAGATGAAAGCATATCTTTATTTGATAGAAAAGAAAAAAGCCCAAGAGCCAAAGGAAGTTCGATGGAATTGCCGGACATAGGCGTAACGGCCAAGTTTCCCATTCTGTCTGTTATTATAAAATCCAGTTCGGCGCAAAAATTATCCGGTACAATTGTGTTTGACGAGCGCTTAATCAGTTCCGCAACAGATGTAACTGCGTTCCCGAATTCATTCCGGAAATAATTCGCTGAACCGGGAAACCTGTCTTTGGCATCCTCGCGGATCTGAATTAAGTATACGATACCAACCGGCCTGCGAGATTCATCCTGAGCATAAACCGGGAGGTATGTTCTTCCTTTTTGGTTGCCAATAGGCGAATAACGGCGGATAGAACCCTCTTCCCGCGCCCATCTTTGCGGAAATACATCTTCGATTTGCCTGCGAATAGAGGGCGCGATGTACTGTCCCTCCGGCGATGACATAATTTCGAAAATGTGATTTTCAATTTGCGTGCGGCGTGCCGGTGCAGCTGAATTAAATTCAACCAGCGCTTCACTTATCCGGGCAAATATATTGGTCATTATTCCGGACTTCCTTCCGAAAGTTTTATTGCTGCACTAAAGCTCCTGCCGTTGCCAAGAATAAAATCGATATATATGTTTTTCCCGGACAACGAAGACAATTGTTTTTGGGAAGAGACAGTTAATTTAGCTGTCCTGTTTTCGATCCGGATATTTTCTTTTCTAAATACAACTTTTTTTCCGGCGGAGATTTTGAATGTTTTTAGAGACGGGCAGTCTTCCTCGCCGAGAATAATATTGATTCCGAGCGCATTCTGCAGATCTTCAAACTCGATAATAAATTCATCACTGGTATAAACGTCATATTTAATATTCTGTTTGCTTTTTGCGGCGTGGCTAAAACTAAAACTGCTAAATGCCATAGAGTGGATGGGCGCGGTGGCAAGCCGGGCAGGAGGACCGCTCATATTATCAATTAAATCCCGCAGCATCTGAAGCGCTCCGGCCGGTACGATCCGGAAAACCTCTGCCTGCTGCTCTTCTTCATATGCCGAGAGCGCTTCGTAGTAAAATTTATCAAGTTTAGCCCTCATATATTCTTCCCAGATCTCAAATTCTCCGGTGGGGGAAGAGTCTCCGCGGGAAATTCCTGCGGGTAATTCTGTTGCGGTTCCTTTTTCAAAGGCTTTTATCGCGCTGAAAAATTCATCTTTTACTTTGCCGGTGCAGCTGATAAGGTTTTTAAGTTCCGTTACTGAAGCAAGGCTGATGTGCGCAACAAGGGGAAGAAATGAAACCGAATTTTCGCTGAATACAAGATCCGAAGATAAGGCGAAATGCGTATTGCCGGTCACCGGCAGAAAACGCGCAATGCCTTTTTTCTTATTGATCTCGATCAGAAGAACCTTGCCTGCGGAGTCAAGCTGCCAGATCTGGCCCGCACGGTATGCCGGTCTCTTTAAAATATGTCTGATCCTTTTATAGATCGCTCCCGCGTCTTCATCTGACAGGGAGGGCTCCTTCAGTCCATCACGCTTAATTTTTTCTTCAAGATCATTTTTGATCCGCAAAAGTTCTTTGCTGTTTTTAACCGCTTCTTCCACGGTCTCTGCATCATCAGGAGAGAGTTTCCCGAGCAAATAATCACTAATTTCTTCAAAACCAATTTTAGTATTCATCGTATCAGAATTCCGATGCAAGTTTGTTAAATATTTCTTTTATATCCGTCTCCAGTCTTGCCCAAATATTGTTCGAGTTTCCGGATTCAGCGTCAAACCCCGCAAAGACCTTACGGATTTTCCGGAATGAAGTATCCATTCCTTTTTTGTTGATATAATAATCAACATTCTGCGGCCGGGGGAATTCCATAAATTCTGCAATCTCACGCATTTTATATTTCCCGGAAAGATGCAAAAGCATCACTTTTCTTTCTGTAACATCAAGCAGGTTTAATCCGTCCCGTAAAATTTTTTCAGTCTCTGCCAGACAATCATTATATGCTGCCTGTTCGGAGGGATTAAAATCCGGGTCGGTTTTATCTAATTCATGCTTCGTATACAGGGATTCCTGATAATTTTGTTCGAAATCAAATTCATCATTCCCGCCGGTATCTTCCTTCCTTAGAACCTCAATTCCCAGGCGGCTGCACAGAACAGAAAACAAATCATTCTTATTAACTGTTTTGCCCAGTATCCGGAAAAATTCCAGAATTAAATCCTTTAACATCTCTTTCTTTCTTGCGGTCCAGATAGAAGCTTCAGTTTCTTTTATTGCGCTTAAATCAAGGCTGCCTGCAATCTGCCCGGCCTCTTCAGACCCGGCGATCAATTCCAGGGCCGGATCCGTTCCTACTGTTTCCTGTGAAGAGTACAGTTTTCCGCTGTTTTCCAAATTAGTGACCGCTTCATTGAATATTCCTTTGAAATGCAGGAATTCACGGTTGCGGAAGTCTTTGTCCGAATTAAAAACGGCGTTACGGCAGGTAATAAAAACATAGCCTTCAAGATCAGCAATATTTTTCCATTTTAAGGGCTTTTGAACTGCAAGGGAAACCAGTTCCTCGAAAACAAGGCTGACCGTTTCTTTGTAATATTCATCAGATTTATGTGCCGCGAGATTTTTCT
>CAIKZJ010000310.1 GCA_903831845.1 uncultured Ignavibacteriota bacterium | reverse complement strand
ATTAATTTCGAGGATATAAACCCGACGTTCATAAAGATTATATCGTTCTTCGAGCCGTTCGGCCCCGGAAATCCACAGCCGATTTTCATGACAAGGAACGTCAGGATTATCGATGACGTGAAATTCACGAAAGTAGAATCCCACGTGTTCAAAGTGAGTGACGGGATTTCAGACAAAACATGGAATGCGGTTTTTTATAATTCCAAAGAGCATCTCGACAATATATCGAAAGATTCGTCTTGCGATATTTGTTATACTATCGACAAGAACAACAAGAACGGTTACACGAAACTAATCATCAAAGACATCAGAATTCATTAATATAATTACAAAAATTTAAATTTTATATTTTATGTCCGGACATTCTAAATGGGCGACAATCAAGAGAAAAAAAGCCGCTACCGACGCGGCGAGGGGAAAAGTCTTCACGAAGATTATTAAGGAAATCACAATCGCGGCGCGCGACGGCGGCGGCGACCCCGCGGGAAACCCCCGTCTAAGACTCGCGATTCAGCAGGCGAAGTCAAGCAATATGCCCCAGGACAACATTACAAGAGCAATTAAAAAAGGCACGGGCGAACTCGAAGGCGTTAGATACGAGGAAATCAACTACGAAGCCTACGCGCCTCACGGCATAGCGTGTATAATTCAGTGCGTAACCGACAACCGCAACAGGACGGTCGCGGAATTAAGACACCTTATCTCGAAGCACAACGGCAACCTCGGCGAATCAGGCTCGGTAGCCTGGATGTTCGAAAGAAAGGGCGTCGTGACTATTGAAAAAGGCAAGCACACAGAGGACGATGTGATGGAAGTCATTCTGGACGCCGGAGCCGACGACCTTAAGAATCAGGAAGAGTTTTTCGAAATAGTATCTTCCATCGAGAACCTCGAGAAGGTCAGAAAAGCTGTCGAAGAAAAAGGATACAAGATTGAATCGGCAAGTATGCAGTATCTGCCGAAGGATATAGTCGCGCTCGATGAATCGAAAGCAGCTGATATAATGAAGTTCCTCGATTTCGTCGAAGAGAACGACGACGTTCAAAACATATTCACAAACGCCGACTTATAATAAAATGAGAATTATCGGTATAGACCCCGGCTCCGTCATAACAGGAGCCGGCGTTATCGAAATCGTCAACGGAACACCCAGAGTTCTGGATTTTGACGCTCTTAAGATGAACTCGAAAATGTCTATGCCTGCCAGACTCAAAAAGATTTACGACTTCTGCATCAATAAAATCCAAAAGTACAATCCCGAACTCCTGTCAGTCGAAACCGCATTTTTCGGAAAGAACATTCAGTCGACTCTTAAACTCGGCCAGGTGCGCGGCGTCGTGATGCTTTCCGCTCTTAACAGCGGAATGGGCGTCTCGGAATACTCGCCCCGCGAAATCAAGAAATCCGTCACCGGCAACGGCGCGGCATCGAAACCGCAGGTGCAGAACATGGTGAAAAGAATCCTGTCTATAAAAGAAACTAAAATGCTCAGCGACTCGTCGGACGCGCTCGCTATCGCGCTCTGCCATTATTATAATTCGCTCAACAGCCCGTCGCTGGTCGTAAAAAAATCGTCAAAAAAGACCGGCTGGAAACAGTTTGTTGAAAACAATCCCGATAAAATATTCAGGAGGGTGAAATGATATCGATGCTCAAAGGCGCTCTCGTTTCGAAAACTCGGAATGAAATAATTCTCGACGTTAACGGCGTGGGCTATTCTGTTTTTATTTCGGGTAAAGTAAGGGACAGCCTTCCAGAAACAGGCGAAATGTTCTCGCTTCTCACTTACCTCGACGTAAAGGAAAACTCGCTGATGCTTTTCGGCTTTCACGATGAGCGCGAGAGGGAAATATTCAGGATGCTTATTTCGGTAAGCGGTATCAGCGCGAAGACCGCGCATACTATACTGCTCCACGCTTCTTTCGAGGATATACTCGGACTGATTTCGAACAAGACGATGACAGGAATAAAAATTCCGGGCATAGGTCCGAAAAAAATGGAAATGATATCGCTGGCGCTCAAAGACAAGGTGTTTAAGATAACAGCCGATATGGAAAACGCCGACGTATTCCGCGGAACCGGGCAGGACGATGAAACGTCGCGCCTGGAAGCGCTTACAGCGCTTATGAACCTCGGCTACCAGCGTTCCGACGCGGAAAAGATAATCAGGGAAGTGCTGAAAAGCAGCCAGGGAGAAAAACTTAACACGGAAGAATTAATAAAAAAATCTTTAAACTACATTTCAAGAGTATAATATGAACAACGATAAACCTGCCGATTTTTTCATGAGAGTAAGACCGCTTTTAAAAGCGCACCCGTGGCACGGGGTATTTATTGGCAAGAACGCGCCGGAAATAGTCTCGACGTATATTGAAATCGTGCCGACCGACACGCTGAAATTCGAACTCGACAAGCAGTCGGGATACCTCAAGATCGACAGGCCGCAGTTATACTCGAACGTCTGCCCCACGCCTTACGGACTCATACCTCAGACTTATTGCGGAACGCGGGTAGCGGAATTCTGCTGCGACAAATCGGGAAGAACAGGAATCAAGGGAGACGGCGACCCGCTCGACATATGCGTGCTCACTGAAAAAGTAATCACTCACAACGACATAATACTAAACGCGGTGCCAATCGGCGGACTGCGAATGATAGACGGCAACGAAGCTGATGACAAGATAATCGCGGTAATGCACAAGGATAACGTATTCGGCGGCTGGGACGACATATCCGACTGCCCGACCTCGCTCATAGAAAGAATCAAACACTACTTCCTCACTTACAAGGAAGCCCCGGGCGCCGAAAAGCGCATCTGCGAAATCACACACGTGTACGGCAGGGAAGAGGCATACGAAGTAATCCGCCGCAGTCAGCAGGACTATCTCGACCTCTTTACCGACCTCAATGATTTATTAATGATGAATTACGGGGAGAAATAGGAAAATCTTTCTTATATTTTATCTGTTAATATAAAACTGAGAAATTGAATAAATACATTTTAGTATTTGTTTTATTTTTAATCTGTTTGTCATCATCCGTATCATTTCCCCAGAATGTTACCGAACGCGTTATTCTTACCGCAGAATCCAATGAAGCCGCAAATACTCTTTATTATAAAATAGGAATAAATAAAAACGGCGATTACGGCTACGTAATATCAAAGGATAAATCAGAATACTACGTATCAGGGACGGATACCGTCGGACCTTTCCCGATTCATTCCCATATAAACACTACTCATTTTTCTACCAAAGTCAGAAGCAGTTACATGATAGAACTTGACAGCACTACGAACAAAGAGTTCTATTTTATGAACGAATATAATCCGAAATATTATGGTAATTTCTTTGGAGAGGTGATTAAACACGAAGAATACGGTTCTGATCTTGTGTTCGTCTTAAAAACCGATGATACAATCAAAGTGTATTTTAATGAAATCCTTTTAGCAAGACTTGATTACAAAAAAAAGGAGAGATTTGATCCTCATTTTGATTTCAGATACAGTAGCGGCAGCATTGCATATAAATTAAGGAAAAACGGGAAAGAATTTATTTACTGCAATTATAAATTGGTAGACAGCACAGACGGGGAAGTAAGAAGTTTCGCAGTAAATGAAAAAGGAGACTATATATTTTCCGCATGGTTCTCAGACAGTACAGAATCGGAAAAAAATTCATTTTCGCATATCCACACAAGGGATACAGTAATAGGCCCTTTGCCCGGATATCATAGTGTATATATTAATCGGGAAGGTGCTACAGTCTCCTCATCTACAGAAAATGGAAAAGATGTTTATCTTATAAACGGCAAATATTATGAATTCGAAAATTCGAGAAAGGATAATGATAGAAAAGATGAGAAGATTTATTTCCGTGACTCGGCGAATTTCATTCAGGAAGTTATTACACCGGGCGGACTGAAAATAAATGCTAATGGTAATATAATAAATGTGAATTACGAAAAAATATTTTTGCCAAGTATCGATTCAGAAGGAAATTATTCATTATTCGGGCTTAGAAACTATTATCTGTATAAATTTACTAATGGTATTGAGGATACATTCCCTTTGAGCAAATTCGGCGTGAGGGCATTCCCTCTTTATATCAGTCCTGATGGAAAATTGACGTATTGCTATTACAATAATGACGACTCAATCTATGTATATTTGAATGATTCGGTCTTGTTTCATACTGTCAATTCCGAAAAGAGTTTTTATACGACACTTGCCCAGGAGTTTTTTGAAAATGTACATCGGAATCCTAAGTATATTTGTAACGACCTTGTCTATTTGGAAGCGGATTCGACGGGGTATTTCTTGTATAAGGGAAATTTGTCAGTACCATTTATCGGCGCATTTGGATACAGGTATACAAGTTTTAAGGGTATGATAATCTCGGGAGAATTGACAAATGAAGGTTTTTATGTGATTCAGGACGCGGGAAATAAATCCGTCTCGGTTGATCTTAATAATGAATATTACGCGAAATTGGATAATATAGACCTGATACTTGAACGGAGAGTATTTTTCGATAATGATAATCTTGTTTTCTACGCGTTGAGAAACAATCAGATAATCAGATACGGGATTAATGAAAAATAGAATATT
>CAIKZJ010000309.1 GCA_903831845.1 uncultured Ignavibacteriota bacterium | reverse complement strand
TGTTTTCGCAACGCTCTCTATCATACTCACCCCATTTAACTACATTTGGGAAGGAATCGGTCCCTACATCGCCTATAAGTCTTTCGCGAGATGCGTTCTATTCGCTTGCGGCATTAAGCTTGAAGTGGAGCGCAGGGGCGAACTCCAAAAGAAACACAAATATCTTATAATCTCGAACCACCTTTCGCTTCTCGATATTCCCGTGATAATGACGGTGTTCAGGCACAACGTTCGTTTCATTTACAAGAAATCGCTATCGAAGATTCCGATTTTCGGCTGGGCAATGTATATCGGCGGCTACGTTCCAATCAACCGCGATAATCCGCGCAGCGCGATTTCATCTCTTCAGGACGCTGCGAAAAAACTTACGGAAAGAATCGCGGTCGCTATCTTCCCCGAAGGCACACGCAGCAGGACGGGCGTTACCGGCGATTTCAAGAAGGGTGTGTTTATGCTCGCTGAATATACGCAGGCGGACATCATTCCCGTTTCCATTTCGGGAACGAACAAAATTATCCCGCCGGATACGTTCAGCATAAGACCGGGCGTCGTGAAAGTTGTTATCGGCGAGCCGATGAAATTCACGAAGGACAAGAGTTTTCTCAACGATATCAGGAACGTGATAGTCGGAAATTTAAAGGAGATTGAATCATGATTGTAACCGGAATAATCCCCGCGAGGTACGATTCCACGCGCTTTCCCGGCAAGCCGCTCGCCGATATCGCGGGAAAGAAAATGATTCAGAGAGTTTACGAGCAGGCGGCAAAAGCAAGATACATCGACACCGTGATAGTCGCCACCGACGACGAGCGAATTTACGATTTTGTGGATTCGTTCGGCGGCGCGGCGTTCATGACTTCACCGAAACACAAGTCGGGCACTGACAGAATAACAGAAACGGCGCGGTCTTTGAAGACGGACATAGTCGTTAACATTCAGGGCGACGAGCCGTTCATAAATCCGAAGACGATCGACGAGGCGATTCTTCCGCTCATAAAAGACAGGAAGCTGAACGTCTCTACTCTCGCCTGCAGGTTTAAAAACGCGGATGACGCGACCGACCCGAACAAGGTGAAGGTAGTGTTTGACGACAAAGGTTATGCGCTGTATTTCAGCCGTTCGGTTATACCTATGAATTTCAAGAGCCTGAAGGATGTAGTTTACTACAAACATCTCGGGCTTTACGTTTACAGGAAGGATTTCCTTCTGAAGTTCAGCAAGACTCCGCAGTCGGTTTACGAACGCGCAGAAAGCCTCGAGCAGTTAAGAATTCTTGCTATGGGAGAAAAAATAAAAGTTGTGGTATCGAAAGCGGATTCGCTTTCAGTAGATACAAGGGAAGATTTAAAACAGATTTTAAAACACATTAAACCGGGGAAATAAAATGAAGCAGACAAAGTACATTTTCATAACGGGAGGTGTGGTTTCATCGCTCGGCAAAGGCATAGCAAGCGCGTCACTCGGGCTTCTGCTAAGGTCGCGCGGACTGAACGTCACGATACAAAAGTTCGACCCGTACATAAACGTCGACCCCGGCACGATGTCGCCGCTCCAGCACGGAGAGGTGTTCGTCACCGACGACGGCGCGGAAACCGACCTCGACCTCGGGCATTACGAGAGGTTCCTCGACGTCAACATGACGAAGGATAACAATACAACAACGGGACAGGTTTACAACGAAGTCATCACGAAAGAACGCCGCGGCGATTACCTCGGTGCGACCGTGCAGGTAATTCCGCACATCACGGATGAAATCAAAAAACGCCTGACGCGTCTCGGCAAGGACGGAAAGTACGACGTGATAATTACGGAGATCGGAGGCACGGTCGGCGATATCGAATCACTCCCCTTCCTCGAAGCTATAAGACAGCTGCACCTGGAAATGGGCAAAACAAATTCGCTGTTCGTTCATCTGACGCTCGTTCCTTACATCAAGGCGGCGGGTGAACTGAAGACAAAGCCGACGCAGCATTCGGTGAAGACGCTCCTTGAAATCGGAATTCAACCCGATATACTTTTATGCAGAAGCGAACAGGCGCTTTCCAAAGACATGAAGAGAAAAATAGGTTTGTTCTGCAACGTCGAACCCGGATCGGTTATGCAGTCACTCGACGCGAAATCGATTTACAGCGTTCCGCTTAATCTGCACAACGAAGGATACGACGAAGTAATAATAAAGAAACTCAACATCAAATGCGGAAAGCCGAACCTGGCGAAATGGAATCAGGCGGTCAACAAAATTATTAATCCGAAAAAGGAAATCACGATAGGCATTTGCGGGAAATACAATCTCGTGCCCGACGCTTACAAGAGCATAATAGAATCGTTCGTTCATGCGGGCGCGTTTAACGAAGTGAAAGTAAACCTGAAATGGATAGACGCGGAAGAGCTCGAAAAAAATCCCGCGAAAGCGAAGGAAATATTCAAAGACGTTAAGGGACTTCTCGTCTGCCCGGGATTCGGCGAAAGAGGAATCGAAGGAAAAATAATAGCGGTGAAATATGTGAGAGAAAATAAGATTCCTTTCTTTGGAATCTGTCTCGGTCTGCAGACTGCGGTAATCGAGTACGCGAGAAACGTGTGCGGACTGAAGAACGCGAACTCGAGCGAATTTAAGATTACGAAACACAACGTTATCGATCTGATGGAATACCAGAAGTCTGTAGTGCTTAAGGGCGCGTCTATGAGGCTGGGCTCATATCCGTGCATAATTGAAAAGAACTCACTGGCTTACAAGTGTTACAAGCGCGAGTTTATAAACGAGAGGCACAGGCACAGATACGAAGTAAACAACAATTACAGAAAGATATTGTCCGAGAAGAAAATGATACTCTCGGGACTCTCGCCTGACGGTTCGCTCGTTGAAATCATAGAACTGCCGCAGAAAGCGCATCCGTTCTTCATCGCGACGCAGTTCCATCCGGAATTGAAATCGCGTTTGATAAACCCGCAGCCGATATTCAGGGAATTCGTAAAGGCGTGCAAGGGTTAGGAATTATTTAACTGAATGGAAATAAAAGGTCTTACATACGAAGAAGTAAAGGAGCGCCGCAAACAGGGTTTGACGAACGCGTACGCGTCGCACAAAACGAAGACGTACAGGGAAATCGTCATAGAAAACCTTTTCTCGCTGTTCAACATCATCACTCTCGGCATCATACTTCTCGTCGTCATCTTTTATTTCATATACAAAGACCAACGCCTTCTGCTCGATTCCATAGGAATTTTCACGATTATAGTCGTTAATACTTCGATCGCGCTCTATCAGGAGTTTAAGGCGAAGCGCGCTCTGGACAAGGTCAATCTGCTGTTCAAGAGAGAAGTCGTAGTCATAAGGGACGGTGAAAAGAAAAGCATAGACAGAACTGACATAGTAAAGGGCGACATAATTGAACTCAAACGCGGAGACCAGGTAGTCGTCGACGGGCCAGTCGTCCAATCCCGGCATCTTGAAGTCGACGAGTCGCTGCTCACGGGTGAATCTGTTCCGGTCGAGAAGGAAATCGGAGCAGTTGTGCTTTCGGGAAGTTTCTGCGTTTCAGGCCTGGGATATTACAAGGCCGATAAGCTCGGCGAAGAAAGCCACGCCAACAGCGTTACCAACCTTGCGAAGAAATACAAGTTCGTGCTGACTCCGCTTCAGAAAAGGATCAATCTCATACTGAAAGTGCTCTTCGGAGTAGCGCTGTTTCTTACCGCGATAGAAATAATATCTTATAACACCGCCGCCCTTCCTGCGTATCCGTTCACGGACCATATAAGGAAAATCGCTACGATACTTATATCTCTCGTTCCGCAGGGACTCGTGCTGACTGCTTCAATAACTTTCGCCATCGGCGTTTACAGGATAAGCAAAACGGGCGCGATAGTTCAGAAACTCAACGCCATCGAATCGTTCTCGAACGTTGAGTATGTCTGCATGGACAAGACAGGCACGCTTACGGAAAACAAACTCCGCATGCATTCTGTAATTAACGTCAGCGGAAAATATTTCGACGATGAAGTGAAAAAAATGCTCGGCATATTCGTAAACCATTCGACCGAAAAGAACGCAACTATAAACGCTCTCGAACATCTTGTGTACAAAGAGGGAGAATACCTGAACGAAATCCCGTTCAGCTCGGCGACGAAAATGAGCCTGCTGGAAGTAAAAGTGGGGCGCGATCCGGTTATTTTTGTATTCGGCGCATACGACATGCTGCTGCAGAGAACGGGAGAAAAAAAGGATTTTCTTGAAAACTGTTTCAGGGAAAACAAACTGGAGATATACAGAAACCTGCTGTTCGGCCGCGTGACAAACTTTGAATCGCTGGAAAACATTTCCGAAGACTGCCTGCATAAGATGGAGATCGCTCCGCTCGGCATTGTTTCGATAACCGACACCGTAAGAACGGATGTATACGAAGCGATAAACCTGTTCAGGAGGAACGGGATAAAGTTTAAAATTCTCACGGGCGATTCGCCCGAAGCCGTAAAGGCAGTGCTTATTGAAATCGGCTGGGACGTTCCGCTTGAGGAAATGGTGACCGGCGCAATGCTCGATTCCATGAGCGGCGATGAATTCATAAACGCGATTTTCACAAAGACTGTCTTTGCGCGTCTGAAGCCCGAACACAAACTGAAGATCATAAAGACATTCAGGAAAGAGAAGAAACACGTCGCCATGATTGGAGACGGCGTCAACGACCTGCCGGCCATCAAATCGGCTGATATCGGCATCGCGATGGAAGAGGGCAGCGCGATCACTAAGGAAGTCGCCGATATTGTTCTGCTTCGCAACAAATTTTCGCTTCTGCCGAAAATTTTCGACGAAGGCAACAAGATTGTGAATTCGGTAAACGCGATTGCGAAACTCTTCCTAACGAAGAATTTTCTCGTGATATTCCTTACGCTGATTTCGTTAATACCGTTCGTCGACTTCCCTCTTACGCCGAGAAGGGTTTCTCTGCTTAACATGTTCAGCATCGGTCTGCCTGCTTTCATAATAACCCTGAAGAACAACAACGTTTCGAAGTGCAAAAATTTCGTGAAGGACGTTTTCTCATTCGTGCTTACATCGTCACTGATAATGACACTGGCCACGGTTTCGTCGCAGTACGTGTTTTCGAGATACACGGGGCTGGCGAAAGCCGAACTCAATATGTCGCTGATGACAATACTCATCATACTCGCCGTCGTGAACTTCTTCATAGTCGCATCCGAATCGGGAGAGACAAAGAGGATCTACTACTACTACGGCATATTCCTCATAGCGCTGTTTGTGTTTCTTGCGGGATTTAATATAGACTGGTCTGTGTTGAACATATTGAGAACTTTTTACGAAATTATTCACTTAAACTTTATAAACTGGATTTATATTTTAGCGATAACCGTTTCGTTCGCGCTTATGCTCGGAGCGGCTCATAAAATAAGAGAAAGATACGTGAAGGAATAAATGCCTGAATTCAAATGCACATACGACCCGCTCGCGGAATTAATCGCCTACTACGCAAAGGAAAAAGGCGAAGTTAAGAAAACCGTCGAGACCGAAAACCTGACGATTGAGGAAAAGCTCAAACGCCGCATCATAGACGGCGACAAGATCGGAGTTGAGAAAGAGCTCGATATCGCGCTTAAGAGCTATTCGGCTATCGCAGTCATTAACGACATTCTCCTCGAAGGAATGAAGGTTGTCGGCGAACTTTTCGGGTCGGGACAGATGCAGCTGCCGTTCGTCCTGCAGTCAGCGGAATGCATGAAAGCATGCGTGTCTTATCTTGAGCCGTTTATGGAAAAATCAGAATCTGACTCGGCGAAAGGCACCATGGTGCTGGCGACTGTCAAGGGCGACGTGCACGACATAGGCAAAAATCTTGTCGATATTATACTCACCAACAACGGTTTCAAAGTGATAAACCTAGGCATAAAGTGCCCGCTCGAGACAATGCTCGAGACTTACGAGAAGGAAAAAGCCGACGCTATCGGAATGAGCGGACTGCTCGTTAAGTCGACTGCGATAATGAAAGAGAACCTTGAAATAATGAACGACAGAAGCCTTGAAGTGCCTGTCATACTCGGCGGCGCGGCTCTTAACAGAAGATTCGTCGAAGGCGAGCTCCGCGAAATGTACCGCGGCGACGTGTATTACGCCAACGACGCTTTCGACGGATTGAAGTTCATGGATACGATAATGGAATACAAGCGTAAGGGCGAAAGACCGCCGCTTGAAATTTACAGGGACGCAAGAACCGAAGAATTTAAGGAAAGGCGCGATAGGAAAAAAGCCGTCGTCACGAAGAAATCGGATGTAAGGACGGACGCCGATGTTCCGAATCCGCCGTTCTGGGGAAGCCGGATAGCAGAGGATATTCCGCTTGAAAAAGCTTACGAGCACATAAACGAGACCGCGCTCTTCAAAGGCAGCTGGAATGTTTACAAAGACAAAAACAAGCCCGAAGAAGAATACGACAAACTTATTAAAGAAGAAATCTATCCGAAGTTCAATGAACTTAAACTTAAGGCAAAAAGGGAAAACCTTCTGGAACCTAAAGTGATTTACGGATACTTCCCGTGCAATTCAGACGGTAACGACCTGATAGTGTATAAACCGAAAAATGTTTCCGGTGAAAATCTTTATGACAGATGGAACGCTGACGATGTACGAAAAGAAAATCTTGCCGAATGGCAGCGATTCACGTTCCCGAGACAGGACGGCGCGAAATACCTTTGCATAAGCGATTTCTTCAGGCCGGTCGAAAGCGGAAATATCGACGTGGTTCCGTTCATGATAGTGACAGTAGGCGCCAAGGCAACCGAATACGCGCAGGAGCTATACAAAGAAAATAAGTACACTGAATATTTATATTTCCACGGACTTTCGGTCGAAACAGCCGAAGGGCTTGCGGAATACTGGCACAGAATAATCAGGAAAGAGCTCGGCATAGACGGACAGGACTCTCCCGATATTAAAAAAATATTCCAGCAGGGTTACCGCGGCTCAAGGTATTCCTTCGGATATCCCGCCTGCCCGGATCTCGAAGATAACAAAATAATGTTCGAACTTCTGAAACCCGGAAGGATAGGCATTACTCTGACGGAAGAATGGCAGATGGTGCCGGAGCAGACAACCAACGCGATAATAGCGCATCACCCGGAAGCGAAGTATTTCTTCATAAAATAAGCGCGTTTCCGCGTTTTTTATAGAATTAATTTCTCCGTTCACACTTGAACTGAAAATCCCTTTTTTTTATTTTTAATAACTACTCATTACCGTCTGTTGCTTATCCTGTCATCGGTTTTGCGGGGGTTAAAGTTCAATTAAATTACATCAGGGTCATTCACTACGAAGGGAAAGGTATCTCTCTATGAAGTTATATCTTTATATCGCGGTATTTCTGTTTACTTTTTATAATTTTGAATCAGCTCACTCGCAGATTTACCCGCTGCAGCACTACACCACGGAGAACGGAATTGCAACAAGAGGCGTGTACGATGTTACGCAGGACAATACAGGCAGAATGTGGTTTTCGACGGGTATCGGCATCTCAAGTTACGACGGCTTCTCATGGACAAACTACGGCGAAGAACAGGGCGTCCCCAAACACAAGTATTCACGAATTCTATGCGATAATGACGGAGTTATCTGGGCATCGCCCGGCTCCGCTTACGACAATGTTATTTATTTTTCGGATGGCAAATGGGAAAAAACCGAAGCTATACCGAAGTCGGTAACGACAGGCGGTGATATAACGGGATTCGGCGTTGTTAAGAAAAACGGCAGCAACGTTGTCATGATGACCACTTACGAGGGGCTTTATGTTTATTCGGAACGCGTATGGAAACGTATCGATTTATCAAACGGGCAAACTGACTTTATTATAAATTCATCCACGCCAAACGAAGGAAAACTTTACATCGCGACAGGTAAAGGTATTTTGGTTTACGAAGACGGAAAAACAGACTATTCGCTGAACGGAAAAATATCTGCAGGCTTCGGAAATGTCCTTAAGATCGCTTTCGAAAGGATAAGCGGCTCGTTAAGGATATGGATGATGTCACAGAACAGGATCGGGTACATTAACGGGGATAATTTCGTACTCGTAAAGGAAGGGTTTGCTCTGCCTGTCAAAAGCGCTCTCGATTACTTCTACCTGTCGGTATGCCCGCACGGCGAGATTTATTTCGGTAATGTATGGTCGAGAAATATTCTTAATTATTATTCCGGAGAATTAAGCACGCTTACTGCGGAAAACGGATTTTCATCCGAAGGCAACACGTCAGTATTCATTGACAGGGAAGACAACATCTGGTTTTCCGATTACAGGGGTATAGATAAAATAAACACTATAGCTTTCAGGAACCACTCTACCGTTAACGGTCTCGGCGAAAACGATGTTTCCGCTGTCGTTGAAATAGAGCCGGGAACTTTTGCATACGGCCACAATTCGGGTATTACATTCTTCAGGAATTACCACTTCAGGTACATTTCATTTGAAAACCTGCCGGGATACAGGCAGAACAACAGCCGCGTTCTCGATTTCCACAGGGACAAAAGCGGTAACATCTGGTTTGCCGCATCAAAACTCGGCGCCGGGATTATCGACATTAACGGAAACATCAAATGGTACAGGACAAAAGAAGAGACCAGCATGTTCTCGGTAAATGAAGACCGCAAAGGAAATATTATAGCATCCTGCTCCGAGGGTATTTATATTTTTAAGAACGGTGAATTCGTTAAACTCGACCTTCCGCGAAGCGCGGATATACAATGCAGACGTTTATTCGATCTGGGCGACGATTATGTATGGGGAGCGACACCGTTCGGCATAATAAAATTTTCCGGAAACGGTATCAGTTACATAAAGAATTCAGGAGGAATTTCGGAAAAGAGCAGTTTCGCCGTTTTTAAAAATGATGACGGCAGCGTTCTTGCCGGCACCGAAAAAGGGTTGTACGAGATAATAAACGACTCGCTTGTTAAATTTTCCCGTAACGGTTTTGAGATAAACGATGCCGTGTTCGCTATAACAAAGGACAGGAAAAGCGGCTATGTCTGGTTCGGCACGGGCAGCAACCTTGTCGGATGGAACGGCACTGATAAGATCAAGAAGTTCAATTCTTTTAACGGATTAGTCAAAGGGGAAATAAGCAGGGCGGGCCTGTTTATGGACAGCAGAAACACGCTCTGGATAGGCACTGACGCCGGTTTAAGCAGGTACATACCTTCACTAGATTACGACAACCAGAAGATTCCCGTTCCGCAGATACTAAGTATTGAAGACCACCTCGGGAATGTATATACGGCTAATGACGATATTTCCACCGGCAACGGGGGCGTTTCGTTAAAATTTCGTGTGAGAGGGATTTCTTTCGTTAGCGAAAAGCTAATGGAATACAGGATTAAGCTCGACGGATACGACAAGGAATGGGTAATATACAAACAGGAAGATATCAACGATATTTATTACAAGAACCTGCAACCGGGTAATTACAGGTTCAGAATGGCTGCAAGGAACTACTCCGGTGAATGGAGCAAAGAGATTACGAGCGGGGAAATTATTATCAAGGGGCCGTTCTATACGAGATGGTGGTTCGTGTTAATAGCCATAGCGGTTATAATATTCAATATACTGTATTTCTATAACCGCTATCTAAGAAGAAAATACACGGAATATCTTGAGAACAAAGTCAGGCAGAGAACGTCGGAACTGGAATCTTCGCGGAACGAACTGAAACAGACGCTTGCATCGCTGGAGGAAAAAGTTGAGGAACGTACGAAAGAACTGGCCGACAGCGAGACTAAACTGCGCGCGATAATCGAGCAGGCGTCCGACGGTATTGCCATTTACGAAATAGATTCGAGGAAACTCATACTGACAAACCCTGCATATTCCGAAATGCTGGGGTACACGGAAGAGGAAATGCTGAACCTTACAATTTATGACATAGTCGCTCATGACAGGGAAAGCATTGACAATTATATCGAGAATGTGATAAGAGAAGACCTTATTTCAATAAAGGAAAGGTCCCACAGGAGAAAGGACGACACGCTGGTGCCTGTTGAAGTAAGCGTTTCACTGATATTCTATCACGACATAGAGGCGATGTGCGTCATCATACGCGATATTACCGAACGGAAGAAAATACAGCATGCGCTTCATGAATCGGAGAAGAAGTTCAGGGAAATAGTCGAGCTTCTTCCGGAAGCGGTATACGAGACAGATGAATACGGAAATCTTACATTTGTAAACAGGCAGGGGCTGAAACTTTTCGGTTATACTGACGAGGACAATATACTCGGCAGGTCGATTATCGAAAGCATCGCGCCGGAAGAGAGAGAGATAGCCGTCGGCACTATGATGGAGGCACTTAGCGGAAAAATTCCGGTCGGCGCCAATTTCACAGGCATAAAAAAAGACGGCACAAGAATTCCTATGTACGTAAAAAAGTCCCCCATTATGGACCGGGGCGTCTGCAAGGGTATAAGAGGAATTGCAGTGGATATCACTAAGCAGATAATCGCGGAGCAAAAGCTTAAATCCTATGCCGCCGAACTCAAGGAACTTAACGCCACAAAAGATAAATTTTTCTCGATTTTAGCGCATGATCTCAGAGCTCCGTTCACGGGATTTCTCGGATTCTCGGAGCTTCTTCACCGGGAGGCGGATACTCTTTCAAGAGAAGAAATAAAAAACTTCGCCGGAGTGCTGAAAAACTCCGCAAGGAATAATTTTGAGCTCCTTGAAAATCTGCTGCAATGGGGCAGGCTGCAGTCTGGCGCTCTTAAAATCAAGAGCGGAAAAATCGAGCTGAAAGAATGCATCGGCAATGTAATAAGGCTGCTGCAGTTCAATCTTGAAAAGAAGGAAATACATATTAATGACAACACAATATCCCCGGTATATGCGGTCGGAGACGGTAATGTTGTTCAGTCCGTACTTCAGAACCTGATAAGCAATTCCATAAAATTCACTCGGAGAAAAGGCGAAATAAACATAGACTGTGAAAGAAAAGACGGCATGGTTTTCGTTTCAGTCAGTGACAATGGAGTAGGTATTGCAAAAAGCGATATCGATAAATTATTCAGGCTTGACTCGCACATTACCACACTAGGGACTGAAAAGGAAGCAGGAACAGGACTCGGACTGCTGGTCTGCAGGGATATGGTCGGAAAAATGAAAGGAACTATATCCGTCGAAAGTCGCGAAAACGAAGGAACAAAGGTTACATTCAGCGTTCCGTCCGGCGATTGAATTCTGCCGTAAATAAATATATCCGGGCCGGATAGTAATCAGGACGAAGAAAATACCTTATGAGGAATATTCAGGATTTTCTTGCGCGGTATTTCTTCCTTGCCTTGTCTTTGACAAGTACAGGAGAATTATCGACAAGCGAAAAATAACCCGTATAATCCGAATGCACTATGTTGTATAAAACCGAAACCCTGCTGGTGCTCCCGAATTCAACGATGTCGAATATTGCGGAATCTTTTTTGAGGTTTTTCTTCTTGTTAATATGTGTGTTGCTGTCTCTCATTTGTTGTTTTTCTTTTGTATGCAAAATAACGATTATAGATTTTAAATGTAATAAAAAAAATTTTCGGCGCCGTAATAATGGATGATGAAAGAAATTTGAAACACTGAAGAAGCGCGGATATTACTTAAGCAGAATCATTTTTTTAGTTAAAGAAAAATCAGGAGCGTCAAGCCTGTAAAAATATATTCCGCTTGCAAATCCGGCACCGTCGAATATTTCAGAATATGAATCAGGCTTAAGATTTCCCGAAACAAGAGTCTTCACAAGCCTCCCCAGTATATCGTATATTTTAAGCGTCACGTAACCTTCCTTCGGTATCCTGAACGTTATTGTCGTTCTCGGATTGAACGGGTTCGGATAATTCTGAAGAAGCTCGTACCTGACAGGAACGGCATTTTGCGGATTTTCGGGAGGAAGCACCTGCTGCAGCGGATATCTGAATGTTTTCCACTGCGAAGAATTGTAGGGATAGAACGGAAGAGTCGTTGAAAGCGCTGTTGCGAGCCCGTAGCCGCCCTTATCGAATATATTGTACCAGCTCTGCCCGCCGTCGGTTGAAAGGTTCACACGGAGGCTGTCGGTATATCCCGAAAGATAAACGGCATATGCGTAATCGAATGAAAGAGTGTCGTACGATGACAGGCTGTCGAAATAAGCGCTGTAAAGTGTATCCCTCTGCCCGATGTTGGCATAATCGTAGAACGGCACCTTAATGGAATTGTTCCCGCCGAGAGTAATACCGTTTACGCCGGAAAATTTCTCATACGAAAGATATCCGTCCGGATTTGTTATTGACCAACCCTGCGGAGGAAACGGGCCTTCGAAAGTCTGAAAATTGAAATATGATATTGTATCGCTTAATAACTTTGAGAAACTGCCGGATACAGATCCCCTGCCG
>CAIKZJ010000308.1 GCA_903831845.1 uncultured Ignavibacteriota bacterium | reverse complement strand
GGCCACGATTACGGCTGCAACAATCCGACCTGCATGACGCACATCTCCGTCGACGACGTGTACATACACATCCGCAAAGCGCTGAATCCTGAGCTATTTCCTGACGAGCTACGTGTAGTGGCTTAAACAATCAGCAGTTTACATTTAACATTTCACAGTTAGCAATCAGATTCGCATTTTATCATTTCAATTGCAAAATTATACTTTCATCATTAAGAATCTCAAAATTACTAATTACCAATTATCTGATTGCTAAATGTTAATTGAAAATAAGTTGTTTGTTAAATAAGCTTTTTTTATATTTATAATCAGGAGTGATAAAATGTATATTGTCCCAAAATATTCATTCAGAAAACTTTCTATCCGATAATTAAATTTTAATTTATTTATATGAGCAGGAGAGTTCTTCTTTCAGCAGTAATTCTTATGTTAGCCGCAGGCAGCGTTTTCCCTAAACCCGACGTAAAATTCATGAGTTACACGCCGCAGGGTATTTTCCCTGCAGTTATACGGACACAGGTAAGGATTGACGCCAACAACATAGACACCTGGATACAGAATACCGGAATCTTCGACAACGATATGAGAACTAACAATACCCCGGGATTAATGTGGCCGAAAGGTTCCAACCGGTTTATAAATTTTACTTCGGGGCTTACAATCGGCACGTATATAGATAACGCGCTGCGCCTTGCCTCCTGTTCTTACTCGGGGGAATATGCTCCCGGCTATATTACGATTACAGGCGGGGTTCCGAATGCGGTCACTAACACAAATTTTAAACTTTACAAAGTAACGGCCTTTGATTCGACTTCACAGGATTACATTAACTGGGGGCTGATGGTCCCTTTCGGCGCTCCTTATGTCGACAGGAACAACAATGGTCAGTACGATGCGGGTATAGACAGGCCGGGAATTAAAAATGCAGCGCAGACAGTATTCATCTGCATGACTGACGGTTTTCCGGAAACGCATTATCAGAGCGAAGGATTTTCGGGCGGTACGAATCCGATATACTCCGAAGTACATTTAACCGCCTGGGGATATACAGGCGACAGCCTGTCTGTCAGGTTTCTGAATGATGTACAGTTCGTAAGCTATGAAGTGATAAATAAAAGTACCAAGAACTGGGAAAAGGCCTGTATCGGTCTTGTGGACGACCCTGACCTGGGAGATGCTACCGACGATTACATCGGCTGCGATACTATTCTTAACCTGGGGTATGATTATAATTCCGATGATATTGACGGATCGGGCAATCCTCCTTCATACGGACAGGACCCGCCGGCTTTCGGCTTTAAATATTTGCTAAGTCCGCTATACTATACAGGAAACATGAACGATTCGGTGGTTTACTACTTTCCTCCGGGCTCGAATAAAAGATTTGTCAAAAGAGGGTTCAAACAACTCGGCATGACGTCGTTCAATTATTTCACAGGTACCGGCGCAGGAGGAATTGTCTGCGAACAGGATCCCTCGCAGCCTATAGAAGGGTATCGCTTCTTAGCCGGTATAAAGAAGGACGGCGCGTCGTGGTTTCACCCGCACACGAAACAGAGAACTAATAAAACTTATACGGGAGATCCGGAGACGGGAGAAGGCTGGACTGAATACGGATATAACGGAAATGTAAATGAAGCCGCCATCCGAAACTGTGCCGGAGGAGATACGGTTACTTCTTACCTAAGCCCTCCGGGTGACAGGAGAATGATACTGAACACAGGTGGCACTGGTTACACAGTGAATGCCGGTGACACTATGAGATTAGTTTTTGCGCATCTTGTCGCAAGAGGTGCGAACAACAAAAATTCTGTCACGAAACTAAAGGAGCTCTGCAGGCTCACGCAGAACGCGTTCAATGCCAACTATGAAATAAAGATGAACCTGATTCCTGTACCGGTTGTAACAAGGAGCATCACGCCTTTGACTTCCTCCACCTGCGGACTTAATCTTTACTGGGGTGACATATCGGAGAATTTCTGGTTCAGGGACACTATATATCATACTTTTCAGGAGAATAACGTTTACAGGTTTCAGGGATACGAAATATATGAGCTGAACAAAAACCTACCGGACTCAAGCCTGCCTGATTTTGGCAGGCCTTCGACTGTCAGCACGGAGAAAATAAAACTTCTTAAGATTTTCGATAAAAGAGACGCTTACGGAATTCTTATAGACACTCTTCCGACGGGAGTTATCATAAACGGAAACGAACTTTACGCGCCTTTGCCGATTGTGCCGCCTTACGGTCTCGGCACTCCTTCCGATTTCCCGGAATCCGGATTAAGCAGGTTAATTAAGATAACCCAGACGCAGTTTCCGCAGAATTACGGCGGCAATTCTTCAATTCAGTACGGACAAACGTATAAGTTCATTGTTCTTGCATACGCTGTAAGCGATGCGGCTGCGCCGCACAGGGGTTTTAAAGTTATCAGAAATTCGATTAACTCGGCTACACTCACTATTACGCCTCAGCCGCCGCCGGGAAACGTGACATACAATCTGCACAACGGGGACACGATAAATACAAACAGGCGGGACCTCGGTCTGAAACCTGTCGTGGTAGGACAGGAGTATGTTAGGAATGCGTCTTACCGTGTTTTATTCCGGAGTCCGGATACTGCGTACAGCATAATACGCACGCTGAACAACTGGGCTTCGGTCGATACGCTCAAATCAGTACTTAAGGTGACGCCGAATTATTACGGAGCTGCCTTCGATTCTTCGAGGATTTATGACGGAATTCTTTTCAAGACTGACAGGATAAGAAATTTTAATACAGGTATTGTTAAAGACCCGACTGTTTCGGCGGATTCGTTTCAGACAAGATTATTCGGATATCAGTACCTGCCCGTGAATCAATACGTGACGGGCAGCAAATATTATGGTACAATATACGGCTATCAGTCTCGTTCGATGTCGGTTTCATATCCTGCAGCGGGAACCTTTAATAATATCGCCTCTCAATTGAAACCGTACCAGCTGCGGAAGATAAAAATAGTGTTTTCGAACACGGACAAGCAGTTTGCTTACAGGTACAGGGATACATCCTCCGTAAGCGATTTATACTTCATATATCAGAACGCAACGCAGGTACCTTTTAAAGTATATATGATTGACAGCACTGCGCCCCGGCAGCTGAACTGCGCATTCGTAGAGTCGAACGACGTTCAGCCCTGTACAGGCGGCTGGGCGCCCGGAGCAGATTCGCTCGGCAGGAAACTGCTTCTTTATATTTTCAATTCGAGCTACGACACGACAGTTGCGAATTACAAAACAAGAAACCTGTTCATCTCGAGCATGTTTGATATAATGTACGTCTGGGCTCCAAAGCTTATCAACGCCGGAGCGAATTTCACGGAAGGGGACTCGCTAATAATCTATCCTTATCAGGTTACTTTGCCCGGTCTGTATTATGAGTTCTCGACTGTAGCCCCGACGGTACCGGTTATTAATATTTCTACGGAAATTCCGGATAAATATGATCTGTTGCAGAATTATCCGAATCCGTTCAACCCATACACCAAAATAGCGTTTGCATTGCCGGAGAAAACGGCGGTAACAATAAAGGTTTATAATGTGCTGGGGCAGGAGATAAAATCTCTGGTAAGCAAACAGCTGCTCGATGCAGGCAGGCATCAGGTTGAGTTTGACGGCTCGAATCTTGCGAGCGGAATATATTTTTACAGGCTGGAATCGGACAAATTCACTCAGACAAAGAGGATGGCGCTCATTAAATAATTAATAATTAGTAATTAGTAATTAATAATTAGTTGCTCATAAAACTGATGAAAGCTCTTGTTTCTTTAGAATTACTAATTATTAATTACTAATTGTTAATTGAGCTGTTACCCCCTCAGGTGACAAAATTTTCCAATTTTAAAAAAATCCTGATTTTATTTACTTTATCTCTTGAAAGTTGTTTATATTAAACGCATATTGTTTCGGTATATAAAGTAGTTATTTGTAATAGTTTTTTACTCTCGGTTTTGCCGCAATAATCCAGACACTGCTGTTTTTGCCTTCAGATCCGGAGAAAAATCACAATTAGCGAGTTTATATATAATAAGTTAAATCCGGATTTACCGTAACAAAATAAAATTCTTGAAAGGAAACACAATGGAAAAAGGTACTGTTAAATGGTTCAACGCTTCAAAAGGCTTTGGATTCATCACCGTAGAAGGTAAGAAAGACGTATTTGTACACTTCAAAGCCATCAACGGCGAAGGTTACAAATCCTTAAACGAAGGCGACAACGTCGAATTCGAAATTGAAGAAGGACCTAAAGGACCTCAGGCTGCTAACGTGACTAAAGTTTAAGACTGAAATCATAGATTTTGCAACACATGATAAAGACCGCGAAAGCGGTCTTTTTTTATTTGCAAAGAACAATAAAAAAACCGCCTTCCCTGAAAGGCGGTTTTTGTTATTACGCAATAATCTTTACTTTACGAGGAGCATCTTCTTTGTATCTACATAACCGTTGACTTCCAGTCTGTAGAAGTAAGCGCCGCTTGAGAAACTGCTTCCGTTGAAATCAACTGTGTAGTTTCCTGTCGTTTTGTTTTCGCTTACGAGAGTCTTAACTTCTCTTCCGAGAGCGTCGTAAATCTTAAGCGTTACAAATCCGCTCTTCGGGATGCTGAAGTCGATTTTCGTTACAGGGTTGAACGGATTCGGATAGTTCTGCGAAAGCTTGTATTCTTTCGGTACCTGCGTGACGATTGGTGTGACACCTGTCACAACTCCGAGATTCGCGTTCCATGTAGCGGTTATTTCCGCCTGACCGAGCGCTCTCTTGTAGAATCTGAATTCGTCCAGCTTCATGCCTGTCTGAATTGAGTTGGCTGAAGTAGAATATCCGCCTACTTTGAACGGTCCTGTACCTGTAAGGTTAATGCCTGTCCAGGTGACCTGAGAAACATAAACACCGTTCTTATATGATTTCAGTGTTGACGTTGCTGAATCATATACGAAATGCACATAGAACGAGCCGAGAGTTGTCAGAGGCAGTCTCATATCCGGCATACCGGTGTATCTAAGTAGAATTGCCGTATCCGTGCTTATTCCCGCGCCTGCCCAGAAGCATCTGAACGATGAAGCCGCAGGATCTCCGAAAAGGTAGCATGCGCTGGTTCCGGTCTGATTTGAGAGGTTACCCAGCCACATACCGATTGTCCAGCTGCTTGTGCCGACGTTTGTCGTCCAGTTTGTGTTCAGCACGTGTGTTGAACCCGTACCGGTAAGACTTGTTCCTACCAGGCAGGAATCGAACTGTCCGGGTGCGGTCATGCCGTGGCCAAGTAATGTAGCTGTTGTTGTTCCGGACGGAGGAGCAGTCGCGTAATTCTTAACTGTCGTCGTTGTCGGGTTGTTGAGGAATTTGTAATACAGAATTTCCGGCAGCGCGAATGTCGGAGTCGCATCGACTACGTCAACGCCGAAGTTCGCAACGCTTCCGTCACCGCCAGCGTAAGGAGTGAACGGGCATCCGCCCACTGACCATACTCTTCTTATATTGGCGAGACCATTCTGTTTGATTGTCTGGCCGGAACCTGTCTGACCGCATTGCCCGATGGCGACGATGAGTGATTTTGTCGGATCGTAAACGAATGCTCTGTCAAGAGTAATGCTCAACCATGAGCCGGTCGTACCGGTAATAGAAGCTGATGCCTGATTGTATACGGTATCAAACGTTCCCGGATAGAATGTTCCGGTCGTGAAAGCTGTGAGAGTGTCCTGCTTCATTAAAATATGCAGGTTAGTATAAGTTGCTGCACCGCCCGTAGTTACCCAGAGATAAATTTTTGTAATTTTCTTGCCTGAAGGCAGAGGAGCAGGCTGATTAAAGTCACCAGGGAGGAAAAGCCATTGTGACATTTTACCCGCGGCCGCGTTCAACGGAAAATTGTTGTTGGATGCGCCAACATTCTGGTAGTTGTAATACTGAGGCTGAGCCTGAATCTGAGGCGAGAAAAGAAATGCGCCCAGAATAAAAATGAAAATTGCTGCGAGAAGTGCGTAGATGGTTCTTTTCATGTACTTCAAATTTAGTTTAAGAAAATATGTTTATTGACTAACGTATTTCAACTCTAATTTGAACACAAAAGAAATCTGGCTTATCAGATGAGATCATAAAACCAAATTATCTGAATTTAAAGAGTTTTTTCGAAAGAATCAATTAAATTTAAGAAGATTATTTGTATGAAAAAACTAACATTTAAGTTTATTTTAGTATTATTCGCATTTTATAAAACCGGTAATCAGTTCCTTGGAAAATTTTTGTAAGAAATCCTGACGGAATTTTTAACAACTTGAAATTTATAAAAAGTTAAAATATTTTTTCATAATTAAACGGAGTTACTTATGAAAAACACAGTACTCTTTTCCCTTTTAATTGCAGTATTTCTTCCTTTCTTCGCTGCTGATATTTCATATGCACAATGGGTCCAGACGAACGGTCCCGCGGGCGGCTGGTGCGGTCATATAAACTCGCACAACGGATATCTTTTTGCGACCTCGCACGGTTCTACTATCTACCGGTCGGCTGACAACGGAAACAACTGGTCTGTCGTTTATACATTCCCGTTTTCGAATTTCGAGTGCTCCTTGACTTCGCAGGGTTCTTATCTGTTCTACGCGTCATCAAGCAACGGCGTTTGGCGTTCGGCTGACAACGGCGCGACCTGGATCGCTGTCGGCAACGGATTTCCTAACGGTTTTTATCCTGTAAAGAATATTGTAACATCGGGCCAGTATCTTCTTTGCGGCCGTTACAGAATCTTTCGTTCAACTGATTACGGAAATCAATGGGACAGCTGCATGAACGGGATGGCTTCGCCTCTGACCGTTTATAATCTGAGTGTAATCGGAAGCAAGGTCTATGCGGGAACGACGAAAGGCGCTTACGTCTCGACTAACAACGGAGGCAACTGGATTTCGATTAACAGCGGAATCACAACACAAACCGTGGAGAATATCAAATCGGACGGTACATCGCTTTATGCCTGCACTTCGGTTGGACTGTTCAAATCGACGAATGAAGGCACGCTGTGGTTTCCCGTCAACAACGGACTGCCGACAGGCTGGTACTACGACTTGATTTACGACGGCACATATCTTATAACCACGACTCTCGATTCTAAATACCGTTCTTCTAACGGAGGACAAAACTGGGAAGCGGCGAACAGCGGGCTTACGAGTCTTGCTTCGGTTTACTTTTACGCTTCAGGTCAGAGAATCTTTTCAGCGCTTTGGGGCGGCGCCGGAATACAATACACGACGAATCACGGCACGAACTGGATTGTTTCGAACAACGGGTTTTACGGATTTTCTTCCGATAACATCGCTGTGAAGGGCGGCAAAATTTTCACCTGCGGAAACATGCAGGGTCTTGCCGTAACGGCTGACGACGGTGCTTCCTGGCAGTACGTCTGGAACACTTTGATTGACAGGTACGTTTACAGCGTAGCGGCAAACAACTCATGCGTATTTTTAAGCACGGGAAGCAACGGCGTTCTGAAATCCACCGACGAAGGACAAAACTGGACGAGATGCAGAAACGGAATCGACACGATTTACACGAAGCGCCTTTACGCTTACGATGACGTCGTATTTGCATTAGCGAAT
>CAIKZJ010000307.1 GCA_903831845.1 uncultured Ignavibacteriota bacterium | reverse complement strand
ATTTCAGCCCGGATTTTCTTTACGAAGGTTTTGAAAGAATAACGTTCGGTCTGTTCAAGAAATTTGTAATAGCCGACTGGATAGGATATCTAATCAGCACGATGAGCGGCGGCAGCGAAACTTTTGCAGTCAAGGCTATCGTTCTCTTCGGATTTTCAATCCAGCTGTACCTGGATTTTGCGGGCTACAGCGATATAGCGATCGGCGCATCGCGGCTTTTCGGACTCCGCATAATGGAAAATTTCAACAGCCCGTACACTAAACCGAACATATCGCAGTTCTGGAGAAGCTGGCATATCTCTTTGTCGGACTGGATCCGTGACTATGTTTTCTTCCCGCTGTCTAAGTTCAGCGAAAAGAAAATATGGCTCATGGTTTTTGTGCCGGTCATTGCAATGGGTATCTGCGGAATATGGCACGGTTCGGAATACAAATTCGCTTTGTGGGGAATGTATCACGGCGCGGGTCTTTCTGCATTCCAGTTCTGGAGCATGTGGAAGAAAAAGAACAAGCCGCTTAAAAGAATGTCGGAAACAAAGTGGTTTAATTTTGCCGCTGTAGTTCTGACATTCGTTTTTGTAACGATAGGATGGACGTTCTTCAGATGAAAAAGATTTTATTAATATTGCTTGCTTTCGTTGCGGCTTTTGCCGTTTCGGAGATAATTGTAACGAAGATAGTAAAATATCCCAAACGCACTTCTTCGGTGAAATACGTCTTTCTTCCTGACTTTGCCGGGTTCGAAACACTTAAACTGAAAGAGCCGCATTCGAAATTCTGGAGCGTCGAAGGGGGAAACAGGGTGTTTGAATACAACAACCTTAGTGTAACCGGCAGCGACATGTACCCGGACGATAAATCGAAACTGATTTATGTCCTTGGTGATTCTTATGTTGAAGCGTCGTCAGTTCCCGCTGAACAGACGGGCGTTTCGGTGTTCCAGAGCGCGCTGAACAAAATTGACACAAACCTGAAAGTTTTCAACGGAAGTTTTCCGAACAGCGATCCGTTTACGCTCTGGTTCCGAACGATGTTCTTTGAGAAATGGTACAGGCCCGAGTATGTAATTCTGCTCGTTACTCATCTTGACCTTCTCGATATGAACATGCAGAGGCATCCCGACACTTTGAACTTTACGGTTCCCGAAAATTTCGGTTCTGTAATCCCAGAATCGAAAAGCGAACGTTATCTGGATGTATTCCGCAAACGGTTTGCCGTGTTCAACCTGATTTCCACCAGCATAAGCGCGGCGGGAGCGAAAGGCGACAGGTTCAGGAACGGACTCGATGAGGTCTATACAAAGAACCTTGCGGCAAGCATTCCTAAGTTCAGGGAATGCCTTTTGAAATACAAAAATAAGTTCGGTGAAAAATTCATAGTGGTGTCGCTCGAAGTGAACGAAGAAAAAAACAAAGTTATATACGACGCATGCGCCGAGCTCGGCATTAATTACGCAAACAAAAAACTCCTGACCCCTGAAAACCAGTGGGCTAAGGGGCAGCATTTAAACGCCAAAGGCAACAAGGAATTCGGAGAATTTTTATATGATACGTTTATTCGCTTTTATAAAAAATGACAGCATGAGGCTGTTTGCAGTCTCGTTCGCGCTGTTTCTGCTGTTCATACTTTCAGTATGTTCGATGGCTTTGTTCAACATAATATCCGTCGAATCCAATCCATTCTTCTATATGAACTTCTGATCGCGCAGTACTTGCCGTTCTCCGGCTCTTAAAGGCGCGTCGCTTTAATGAAAATACCAGCATGGAGCTGGCATTTTTTAAACTCCGTAGTGTATTCAGTTGAAATAATACCTGAACCCTATCCCTGCGTTGAAGCTGAATTCGGTAGCGGGAGAAAGGTCAAGCATAGGTACGCCTTCAATGAATAAATCGATAGGAACGGCCTTCGGTTCGTACGTAATTCCGACAGGAACCCGCACAGCAAGCCTTAAATCCTGGTTCTTATCGTTGTTTTTCATTTTGATTCTTCCGCCTATTCCGAAATAAGCGTCGAATGCCGGCGCGAGATTCGCGAAGTTCTGAAGATAATCAGCGTGGATGTGAGTTGATCCGTATTTGTATGACGACCAGCCGATTGCCCCGTCAATTGCCGAGCCGCTTGTAAGATGATACTTGCCTGATATTCCCGTCGGTTCCCCGACAATGATACCTAATCCGAATTTTCCCTGCGCGTTCGCGAATACTGTAACCGCGAACAGGAAGAAAAGTAATGCTGCTGTTTTTTTCATAATCATATACCCCTTTTTAATTTATGCAGTTAAAAATTATAACATTTAAAAAGGGATTTTAATTGCCGTTCATATCAATACCTGTATATGTGAACACCCTGACCGCCTGTCGCTACCCATAACTCGTTTTTATCCGGATGAAACCTCACGAACCTTGCAGTGGGAAGATATCCCCATCCGTCAAAGTATAGTTTCTCCCAGCTTATGCCGCCGTTCCTTGAAAGATAAACGTATTCGTTTTCATCATCTGCTTCTGTACCGACCACGGCGATATAATCCCCGCGCGCGTCTACAGAAACCGCGTCCCTGAAATCGCTGAACCTTCTCCAGCTGTTTCCGCCGTCATCGCTCGTGTACAATCCGTAATTCGTAATTGCACAGTAAATTCTGTCTGCGGTAGTCGGGTCAACTCGAAGAAATCCCCGTCCTCTGTAGTCTATCGCCGGATTATCTACTACAGGACTTACCCATGTGAAGTTCTCTCCGAAGTCGACGCTTTTAAACAACCCGCCCGTGTAATAAGTACGGCCGTAATAATCCGCGTTGCCTCCTTCGAGATATAGATATATACAGTTTGTCTTTTTATCGAAAACAAGATTGTTCGACTTGCTGAACAAGCTTCCGATGTTCGCCAGCCTGTATTTTACCTGCGACTCAGCGTCGAACGAAGGCCTGTAAAAACTTCTTCCGTCGTCACGGCTTAAATAAAGACCGTATATATCACCATACTTCGGATGTCCATCCTGTATGACTTTCGTGTAAGCGCCTCCGCCCATCAGAAGAAGAATGTTGTCGTTAACTCCGTTATTCGAAAAGGTCACTCCGTCAATAATTGCTGCATCTGTCCACGCTCCGAACTCGGGGTACGTCGGCAATCCCTGCGGATTCATTATTTCATATGATTCCGGCTCGCCGTGCTTTTCGGATTTAGCCATCGCAGGATAATATGTGTAAACGCTTCCGCCTATGAAATACACCCTGTTCTTGTTCGTAGGTGAAAGCAATGCTCTTGTTATGTTCGGGAAATAAGTGTCCGAATTGTTTTCCGGCGGGGGAGGATTTAATGTGTACTTCCTCGAATAATTGATTATCTCTGGCACCTTGTCGTGCGTAGTTCTCGCAAGGCCCCAGTCGGATATTGAAAAATAAATATTATTATTCTCTTCGAAATTGATGTGATACACGACAGGCATGTTGATTCCGTTCACGTTGAAACGCCACGTTCTCATGTTGTCGTTCGAAATAAAACAGCCCGCTCCTCCGCTCATGTACCATGTATTGTAATCTGACGGATTCTGAAAAAGAACGACCTTCGCATAATAGATTTCTGTCTGCGTATTAAGGGTGAACTTCGGGTTGTATCTCGTGTCGAGAGGAAAACGCATTGGGGCGTCCCAGTTGTTCCCGCCATCGTGCGAAATTCTCGTCGGACCTCCTATCCTGCTGACAAGGAGTTTTCCCGGATCGTTGTTCACGAATGTTACTGCTACGATGTCGTTTCTGTTCGAAGGGTCACCGCCGAAATTATAAGTCAGATCGGCTATTGTCTCTCCGTTGTTCTCAATCCTGTAAAGACCTCCGCCAGTAACGTATGCCGTGATTCCGCCGCCCGTTTCCGAGAGCATTATCTGATATGTGTTTGTTATCGTACCCGCGAACAATTGCCTGAAATAATTTCCGTTGTCGGTGCTCAGCCACAAACCCCTGTCGGTTCCGACCCATATGTCGTCGGGCCTTGATTTCGGAATCGCTATCACTTTCACGCTTCCCTCGATAACATTCGACGCGGGGAGTTTTCTGAACGTGCCGGCGTTT
>CAIKZJ010000306.1 GCA_903831845.1 uncultured Ignavibacteriota bacterium | reverse complement strand
CAAAAAAAGCGGCTGGAACGAGTTTCACTTTCGGGAAAATCATAAAAACGCCGTATATTATTTCGTAAATCATTCCGGCAAAAAAAAGAAATAAACTCATCGGAATAAAAACTTTCAAAGGATTGAATAAAACAATGAGCCGTATTATCAGCAGTATCACGTTGCTTCCGTGCCTTATCTGTCTGACGCTGCTCTTGCCGACCCTCTTGCTGACCTTTATAGGCATGTATCCGACGTTAAAGCCTAAATTCATGAAGGCTATCGTGGAAGTGGTCGAAAGCGAAAATCCGTCAGGAAGAAGATGTAAAATGCCGAGTATTGCCTTTCTGTTCACTATCCTTAATCCCGAATTTAGGTCTGGAATTTTTCTTCCCGTCAGAAAATTCGCTACTTTTGAAAGTACCCATTTGCCCGGTTTCCTCACCCAGTCCTGATGTGAGTCCTTTCCTCTTTGTCCTACAAGCATGTCGTAATTGGATATGTTCAGGCATAACTTACGGAGTTCTTCCGGAGTATGCTGCCCGTCAGCATCATAAAAAGCGATATAGTCCGTATCAGAATTTACTATTCCGGTCTTGAGAGACGCGCCGTATCCTTTGTTGTACGGGTGACTGATAACTTCAATGCCTTCTATGTCTCGAAGTATGCCTTCAGTATTGTCTGTAGAACCGTCGTTGACAACTTTAATTTTCCAGCCGGATTCAGCGGCGCGCGGAAGAAGTTCGCGTATCGTGTCTGAAATGCCTTCTTCTTCGTTGTAAGCGGGGATGATTATTGTGAGATCCATTTGAAATTTTGTTTTTCTATACGTTTATTCCCGGAAAATTCTGCCGGTTTTCTATTCAGATGTGATTTGTTATAGATTATTTTTTCAGCCTCTGAAAAAATCATATGTGTATTGCAGCCCCTCGTTGAAAAATACTCCGGGCTTGTATCCGATTAGCGAAACGGCTTTAGATATGTCGGCAAAAGAGTGGAGCACGTCACCGTCTCTCTTTTCTTTGTATATAGGCTTTACGTCCGTACCGTTAATGCCGTTGATTAGTCTGACAAGTTTGTTGAGCGTAGACTGCTCGTTGCATGCGCAGTTTACTGTTATGTTGCTTTTCATTATCTCCTTTGTCGCGCCGAGGATGTTTGCGCTTACAACATTGGCGACATACGTGAAATCCCTCGACTGTTCTCCGTCACCGTATATTACGGGCCGTTCGTTCTTCATAATCATATTAATGAATTTCGGTATTACAGCTGAATACTGTGAGTTAGGGTCCTGTCTCGGTCCGAAGACATTGAAATATCTTAAACATACAGTTTCGATGCCGTAAAGGTTTGAAAATACCCTGCAGTAATTCTCGCCTGCGAGCTTCGATACCGCGTATGGCGAAAGGGGAGAGGAGGTGAGGCCTTCATGCTTCGGAAGTTCCGGATTATCGCCGTATATTGAAGAGGAAGATGCAAAAACCAGCCGCTTTATTCCTTCCTTTACTGCGGCATCCAGCACATTTAATACTCCGCCGATGTTCACTTCGTTTGTCGTTATTGGGTCCTTAATCGAGCGCGGTACAGAAGGAAGAGCCGCCTGATGAAGAATAACGTCGATTCCTTTTACTGCTTCCTGAACTATGTGGTACGAACGTATATCGCCCTCGATGAGGTCTATATCATTTTTAAACATGGCGAGATTTTCTCTCTTGCCTGTTGAGAAATTGTCAAGAACTCTTACCTCTTCGCCGCGCTTTACGAGCTCTTCAACTATATTTGAGCCTATAAAACCACTGCCGCCTGTTACAAGAAATTTCATGCTTATATTTTTATTTTTCCGTTTTAATGAGTGGATAGCATCTTCAAATAAGCTGTATCAGCTTTCACAATGTTGTCGGATTTTGCTTTTACACGGATTATTGAAGTATCGTATCCCTGCTTTGTCGATTTTATGTAGTATATGTAATCGCTTCTCGGAAGATTAATGTTGTGAAACATATACATGCCTTCAGCATCCGTTAAGACTGTATCCGTGATATCATCTGCAAAATTTTTTGCACCGGGTATGGGCGCTCCGGTTAATGTGTCATACACGAATCCCTGTACCGAACCCGTAAATACTGTCGAAACGTTGCTCGCCTGATCGCAGGAACTTGCCGCGAACGCCGACAGCAGCAAAATAATTGCCGGTATAAAATGTTTCCCGTTCATAATAAACATTATTGAGGTTTTGAAAATGTTTTTATTAAAGGGAAAAAACACCGGAATAGTTGACTGTAAATATGTTTTTTCGTGCGGAGAAAATATTTCATAAAAGGGTTTAATCCATAAAAATATCTTTCCTGAACTGATAAAGATTAAAACCCTCTTTTTAGGGCAAAGCTCCGCTCAGTTAGTCACAAATTTGCTGCGTAACTGCCTTAAACATATATGAGATAATGTATTTTTTTTAGGTATGAATTTCAAGTTATTACGACAACTACGCGTATTCATTTTTCACGCTTAAATCTATTTTTAACAACAGTATGTTTGAAATTTAAAGAAGGCGTTTCAGTTATCCCCCCGGAGCAATAAATTCTGGTATACCGCTATATCATGAAATCCAAAACGCGCTGTTTCTTATTTATCGGAACCGGTCTTTTCCCGTTTTCCCGAAACTGCAATTAGCATCGTCCGGCTCCGGCAGTCCCAGATATGCCCGGAACGCGTTTGATCGAAAAAAATTCTTAATGCCGGATTATACACCGGCATTATGAAAATTCTTACCCGAAAAAGATGTGGTTAATTAAAAAATAATATTATATCTTCGCTGTAAGGGGAACAATATTTAAACGGAATCAAATTTTTCGTTATGAAAAATCTCATCCTTCAGGGAGGCGCCGCTGCTTTTCTTGTTTCCGCCATTATATTGCAATTGGTTTTTACCGATCTTTACCCGCAGTCTCTAAACGACTATAAATCCAGGTCAGGCGGCAACTGGACAAATCCCGGCAACTGGCTGCGTTTCAACGGTTCCGCCTGGCAGGCTGCCGTGAACCCGCCCGACTATAATGCAGGCCGGATAAGCATTTCAGCCGGCCATACCGTTTCGTACGATACTGATGTAACAGTTGACCAGCTCTTTGTAGAAACCGGAGCATTGCTCATCGTGAATTCCGGAATAAACTTTGTTACGAATAACGGCGATGGTGACGATGTTACGGTATACGGCACTCTCGAATATAATGGCATGGTGCCCTCATCCTTTCCAGGTTCGGGCGTAATTAAAACGGGAGGCACTCTCGTTTATTATTCTGTTGCAAATCCTGCAAACCTGTTTTCGTTTTTCTCTGTTAAAGAAACAGGCAGTAACTGGGTTT
>CAIKZJ010000305.1 GCA_903831845.1 uncultured Ignavibacteriota bacterium | reverse complement strand
GACAGCAATTTTTCGCAGCGTGTGCAGGAAGTAATTAGATTAAGCCGTGAGGAAGCGATTCGTCTCGGTCATGATTATATAGGCACAGAACACCTTCTTTTCGGCATTATACGAGAGGGGGAAGGGCTCGCAATCAACATATTCAGGAATCTTTCGGTTGAAATATCGCAGCTTAAGAAAACCATTGAAGACACTGTGAAGCATGCCGGAAGTTCTCTTACCGTCGGCAACATACCGTTGACCAAGCAGGCGGAAAAAGTTCTGAAGATAACATATCTGGAGGCAAAGCTTTTCAAATCCGACATAATCGGCACCGAGCATCTTCTTCTTTCCATGCTAAGGGAAGACGACAATCTCGCGGCGCAGATACTGCACCAGTTCGGGGTTACATACGATGTTGTAAAGACAGAACTCGTGAACATACTTACGGGGAAGACTACCGGTAACGTTACTCCGGTCCAGCAGAAGCAGGCGCAGGAAAAGAAGTCGGACAAATCTAAGACGCCTGTACTCGATAATTTCGGCCGCGATCTTACCAAACTGGCTGCAGAGAATAAACTTGACCCGATAGTGGGCAGGGAGAAGGAAATAGAGCGCGTAGCGCAGGTATTGAGCAGAAGGAAGAAGAACAATCCCGTTCTTATTGGCGAGCCGGGCGTGGGTAAAACGGCTATTGCCGAAGGGCTTGCGTTAAGGATAATACAGAAGACAGTTTCGCGCGTACTCCACAACAAGAGAGTCGTTACGCTCGATCTTGCGGCTCTGGTCGCCGGCACAAAATACCGCGGACAGTTCGAGGAGAGAATGAAGGCAGTAATGAACGAGCTTGAGAAAGCCCGCGACGTAATACTTTTCATAGACGAGCTGCATACGATAGTTGGCGCAGGTGGCGCCAGCGGGTCGCTTGACGCGTCGAATATTTTCAAGCCGGCGTTATCCCGCGGCGAGCTGCAATGCATAGGCGCCACGACATTAAACGAATACAGGCAGTACATCGAGAAGGACGGCGCTCTTGACAGAAGATTCCAGAAGATAATGGTTGAGCCAACGACAGTAGAAGAAACAGTGCAGATCCTAAACAACATTAAGGGCAAGTACGAAGAGCATCATTCAGTCCGTTATTCCGACGAAGCTATACAGGAAGCCGTGAGGTTAAGCGACAGGTATATTACCGACAAATTCCTGCCGGACAAGGCGATTGACGTTCTTGATGAGGCGGGTTCAAGGGTCCACCTTGCGCATATTATTGTGCCTGAAGACCTTGCTAAGCTTGAGGCAGATATCGAATCCGTAAAGACTGAAAAGACGCAGGTGATAAAGCAGCAGAACTATGAAGAAGCGGCAAAGTTAAGGGACAAGGAAAAGAAACTCATAGCAGAGCTGGAAGAGGCTAAGTTCAACTGGGACCTGAAATCACAGAACACTTTTTACGAAGTAACAGCGCAGAACGTTGCTGACGTTGTAGCAATGATGACCGGAATACCGGTGAATCAGGTAGCTGAATCCGAAACGCAGCGTCTCGTACATATGGAAGATTACCTGAAGAAGGTAATAATAGGGCAGGACGAAGCGATAGAAAAAATTTCGAAATCCATAAGGCGCGCCAGGGCGGGATTAAAGGACCCGAACAGGCCGATAGGTTCGTTTATTTTCTTAGGACCTACGGGAGTCGGAAAGACGGAGCTCGCCAAGCAGCTCGCGAAGTTCCTTTTTGATTCGGAAGAAGCTCTCATAAGGGTCGACATGAGCGAGTACATGGAGAAATTTAACGTATCAAGGCTCGTGGGGGCCCCTCCGGGATATGTAGGTTACGAGGAAGGCGGCCAGCTTACTGAGAAAGTCAGGAGAAAACCTTACAGCGTTGTGCTTCTTGACGAGGTCGAGAAAGCGCATCCTGACACATTCAACGTGCTTCTGCAGGTGCTCGACGACGGCATGCTGACTGACGGACTCGGAAGGAAAGTTGATTTCAAGAACACGATACTGATAAT
>CAIKZJ010000304.1 GCA_903831845.1 uncultured Ignavibacteriota bacterium | reverse complement strand
TTTTAATTCAATTAATGTATCCCGTGATGCATAATAACTGTAATTATCAACTCCATTTATATAATAATCTCCAATTAATTCTACAAGATTATGAACATTTCTCAATTCTATTCTTACTGGCTGGGGATATAGATTAGTTATAGTAAAAACAAGCCCTAATAGAATAAATATCTTTTTCATAGGCTTTCAGATATTATAATTATTTTGAATATAATTTCTTAATTATAAGCATAAACTTTGTCATCACTTTTGGTATAGAAACACATTGGAGTCCAATTAAACCAACAATATTGATATTCATTACCATTTCCATAATTGGAAGGATTAATAGAATTAGGTTTTCCTCTTTTAGCAACTAAAAGCCATATATTCATACCAATCCAAATTTTCCCATTAGCCGCATCAATACAATCTTCTTTTGTAACAAGAGCATGTTTTGATTGGCAGAATTTATAAATTTTTCCAGCTTTAGATGTTAAAAACTTCTTTTCTTCTATTTGTGCTTCTTTTTCTCTTTCTTTTTTGTCACCCTCTCTTTCTTTTATCTTTTCATCACATTGTTCAATATAATTCTGTGCGGAAATATAATTTGAATCAGTTTCCTTGACATTACGAAAATGTACTTTAGCTTGTTCGTAATTACCAACATCATACTGCGATAATCCGGCTTTATACCAATCTTGCTGATTAGATGTAGTATTAGAATTAGAATTATTATTAGAGAAATGTTTCTGTTCTTTATTATTTGGGATCGAACAAGATAATGGCAGACCGATAACAATTAAAAGAACAATAACCAAAATAATTTTGTCTTTTTTCATAAATTAGTTCTATTGTAGTTAATTCTTTCAAATTGATGGTATTTTTGGAAAGCCCGTATATAAGTTAATAATTAAAAATTATTTAATCAATTCTTACAAATACATCTTACGCCATTATGTTTTATCTGGGTACGAATTGTTACCCAGTATTCATCGGGCACAGACTTGAAGCTGTGGTTAGAGGTGGTCAGTTTACTACTGAAAACATGTAAACTGAATCAAAACAATATAAAACAGTAAGATTTGTATCAGCACGTCGGGGGTTCAAAGCCCCTACCCAGCTCTAACAAAACCCGGTTTCGATAGGAACCGGGTTTTTCTTTTTGGGGAATGATGTTTCATAGCCCCTACCCAGCTCTAACAAAACCCGGTTTCGAAAGGAACCGGGTTTTCTTTTTGGGGAATGATGTTTCAAAGCCCCTACCCAGCTCCACAGAAACCCGGTTTCGATAGATGCCTCGTCTTTAAATTTCTGATTGAATATTTCACTTCTGTAGCTTACTCCGAATTAACATCACATACAGTAACAAACCGTCTTATTTTGAGAAAAGCGGTCTTAATTTGCGAAAAATAACAGGCAGAATACTCTATAATATATGTTTTTTGCAGAATTATCCATATCGCTTATGGCTTAATTTTTGCATTTGTCATATAACATGGTCGTATGGAGAACAAGAAATACATATTTTTCTTCGCTATTCTGCTGTTGTTTATAACGTTAAAAGACGTCCGGACGCAAACAGTCTGCACTTACAATTTCGGCACAGGGACAGCATCATATACAACGGCAGGAAGCTCAAACCAGCTTCCCGCGCCTCAAAGCGGGAACGCATACGTATATTTGTCAAATTCCCCCGGCGGAGGGGTTCACATAAAGAATCCGGGGCTTACAACATTCGGTTCGGATTCAAAGCTAATGCTACACGGTTCATCAGCCGGAGGTTCCTGCAATAAATTTTCGATTTACGGGTATACGGGAGGAACCAGTTCCTACGTAAAATTCAATATGGTTATATCCGATTCAACAGGAGCGGGCAACGTTACCGGCGGCACTTTTTATTTCTGCACAGGAAACGGCGGCAGTTTTTCGAATAACGGCAGTATAGCCCCGAGCGAAGCTGTTACCGGTCTCAGATGGATTATATCTGCGTCCGGGACCATATCGACGGACGCGATAAAGGTCGGCAATTCCTGGCGGGCTATCACAATCAATCCTTTCTATCAGGGACAATCCAATGTATACACAGTAGAGGTATTCGGAAACAACAGTTCTTCGGCGACGAATTATCTGTACAACGGCGTGTCTCAATCTATCGCATCGATGAGGCAGGATATATACATTAACGGACTTCTTTGCGCGGACGACGCTGAAATATCGGGAAACGGACTTCCCGTAAACACTGCCGTTAACTCATTCATGTTTTTCACGGATGACAATAAGGTGAACAATCTCTGCATATATCTTGACGATATTTATTACGCAACATCAATTGCTCCATCATACCAGTCATACGCGGAATATTACTCGAAACCTACCGGAAACCTTGAACTAATATCGAGCTGGACGACAAACATGGACGGAAGCGGAACGCAGTATCCGCCGGATTTCGCAGGCGATGCCGTTAACGGCGGCGGCAGGGTGGCTATGAATTTCAATCTGCGAAACAGAACTTCCGCAACAATCGGAAGCACATGGAATATAACCGGCCAGAACTGCAAACTTAAAATCGGCGACGGCACAAATTCCGCTACGCTTACTATCCCCTCTTCATACGTTTTTACAAGTTCCGCTGTAGATATTAACCCGAACGGAACTCTTGTAAACCAGAGCTCCTCTACATCATCTTTCGGCACATTCACTGTTTATTCAAACGGAAAATACCAGCATGCATGCAACGGCGGAACGATTCCCTCCGGCACATGGAATTCGGGTTCTATATGCGAAATTACAGGAATAACCAATACAGCTCCTTCGGGAACGGGACAGGCATTCGGGAATTTCATCTGGAACTGCACGTCACAGTCATCGAGCATAAATCTCGGCGGAATGCCTGGATTTTCCGCATTAAATGATTTCACTCTCCAGTCAACCGGCGGTGTTTCGGGAAGAACTCTTCAACTGACTTCTTCCGATAATTTTTCCGCCTCCCTTACGGGCAGTCTGCTCCTTAGCGGTGGTAATCTTGCCCTATCGTCCGGGACAGGGACCGGGGCGCTCAATATAACAGGCAACCTGTTATTATCGAACTCAAGCGAGCTTTATTTATCGCAGGGCGGTTCGGCAAACGGCTCGATATACATAAACGGAAATCTCAATATTGGAAACGGCTCTACTGTTACTGAAACGGGAAGCGCAACCGGAAACCTTTTTTATTTCAGCAATACAGGTACGCAGACAATTACCAACAACGGCACCATATCAAACGACATTAATTTCACTATCGGTCCGGGCTCGGTTATAACATTAAACAGCAGCATTCCTCTTTCGGCAGGCAGAAACTTCACTGTACAGGGTACTTTAAACTGCGGCACGAACAACATCACCGGAAACGGAAATTTCATTCTTCAGTCGGGAGGCGCGCTCGGAATAGGTTCGTCCGACGGTATAACGCCGTCCGGGAATACAGGTAACGTTCAGGTATCCGGAACCCGGAACTTCAGTACAGGAGCAAATTATATATACAATGGCGGGGCGCCGCAGAACGGCGGCCAGGGTCTGCCTACAACCGTTAACAATCTCGTGATAGACAATACAAACGGTGTTCAGCTTATGACAAACACCGTAGTAAACGGAGTTATGCTCATATCAAACGGCATACTCGATATCGGCAATTATTCTCTGACGATAAATACAGGCGCATATATAACCGGATATAACTCTTCCAAATACATTAAGACAAGCGGCACGGGTTCACTTATAAGGGAAGTCGGCAGCTCCGAAGTATTTTATCCGGTAGGCAATGGTTCGTATACTCCTGTTACATTGACAAATACTGGAGCGCTTGACAACTTCAGCGTTAACATAAAAAATACTTTCGACAATCCGCCGGTAACTACAAGCGTTGTCAACAAGCAGTTCAACATTTCAGAAGCGGTATCAGGAGGCAGCAACGTTACAATGATACTTCAGTGGAATCAGGCTGACGAAAGCCCGGCATTTAACAGGCAGTCGCAGATAGACATCGGTCACTGGACGGGCAATCACTGGGAAAACACATTTGCCTCTTCAGGCGTTTACGGACCGGGTCCATATTCGGTAACCGCGGGAGGATTTACAAGTTTCTCGCCCTATGCGATAGGAAATCAGGGTTCGATGCCTGTAAGTCTTTTATATTTCAACGGCACGGCATCAGGGAAAGACGTAATACTAAACTGGGCGACATCATATGAAGAAAACAACTCGGGTTTCAACGTTGAGAAAACTGTTCTGGGAAAGGAAGAATGGGTCACGGCGGGATTTGTTTCGGGAAAAGGAAATTCACAGATTAATACAACGTACTCTTTTACTGACAGAAAGCCCGAACCGGGTGAGTACCGTTACAGGATGAGGCAGACTGATTACAACGGAAATTACAGATATTATTATATGCAGGGCACGATAAAGATTAAGCTCCCTGATAAGATGATGATATCCGACAACTACCCTAATCCGTTCAACGCTGAAACAAAAGTTGATATAGATTTACCTGTATCAGGCAGTATTAAAATCGAGGTGTACGACATAAGCGGGAGATTAATTAAGCAGAACCAGGAAGAATCGTATAACGCCGGTTACAACACTGTCAGATTAAACCTTGCGGGATATTCGAGCGGGATTTATTTTCTCCGTCTCAAAATAAATACGGGAGACGGATTTAAAGATACATACCGGAAATTATTGCTTACAAAATAATTCCCAATAATATTTCAGACCGTCATTTCCCGTTACTTATCAAACGGCTCACTATTTCTTTCAGTTCGCTTATGTTGAACGGTTTCGATATATAGTGCGAACAACCGCCGGACAGGAACTCTTCCCTGTCTCCAACCATAGCGTAAGCGGTTACGGCAATAATCGGCACCGTTTTGTATTCTTCCCTCTTTCTTATCTCTCTCACAGTTTCGAGACCGCTAATGCCCGGTAGGCCGATATCCATTATTATAAGGTTGTAGTCAGTTTCGCCGACAAGTTTAAGCGCTTCCTCGCCGTTCCCTGCCAATGAAAGTTCCGCAATTCCGCTAAGCACTACCTCAAGCGCTTTCATATTACTTTCATCGTCTTCCACGATGAGTATTCTTTTGACTTCTTTGCTGTCTGATTTTTGCTTCTGCGTAACATGTTTAACAGTGCTTTTAGCTGATGTTTTCAGTACGGCTATCATCGGGAATCTGACAATAAACTCCGTTCCTTTACCCGGAACGCTGTTAACGGCAATAGTTCCGTTCATGAGTTCGACATACCGTTTAGATATCGTGAGACCGAGGCCGGTGCCTTCATAAGACCTGTTGAAACCTTCGCTTACCTGACGGAACGGTTCGAAAATCACTTCATGATGTTCTTTTTTTATTCCGATGCCTGTATCCCTTACTTTAATTACGGCGAAGCTGTTAGAACCGGAGATTTCGGATTTCAGGCTGTAAGAGACAAAGCCGCTGTTTGTGAAGGTTATTGCATTCTGCACAAGGTTCGAGATTACCTGAGAGGTGTACTGCTCATCAAGTTCGGCGTAAACATCCGCATCGACATCGATAGTAAGATTAAGGTTTTTATTCGAGGCCATCACCTCGTACATTTTCACGGTTGAAAGAGAGAGTTCGGATAGATTTACGACACCGAAATTCGCGCTTAGAGTTTCCGACTCGAGCTTCGAAAGGTTCAGAATAAGGTTCAGAGTATTCATAAGTCTTTTCCCGCCCAGGAGTATAACTTCGGCCATCTGTTTCTGCTCCCTGTCCACAAGTTCATCCGCAAGAAGTTCCGAAAAACCGAGTATGCCGGTCATAGGAGTTCTGAGTTCATGGCTCATATTGGCGAGGAAATTTGATTTAAGCCGGTTCATTTCCTCCGCTTTGTCTTTAGCCTTTATAAGAGCCTCCTCGAACATTTTTCTTTCCGTAATATCGCGGATAAC
>CAIKZJ010000303.1 GCA_903831845.1 uncultured Ignavibacteriota bacterium | reverse complement strand
TCGTCACGACCAGCAGATAGCCTTTTCCTTTGAACCAGGAAATTCCCGTAGGTGATATTTTTGCCTTTGAGCCCCTGTTGCCGAGAAGGACCGAATCTTTCAGCGTCAGGTTTCCGCGGTTAAAATCAAAATTGTAGATTAAATTATTTTCTCCGCCTGAAGCATAAAGCTGAGTCTCTTCTTCACTCAGACATATTCCGCGCCAGGTCTTGTCAATTATATACCTTCCTGTTTCTTTGCCGGAGTCTGTATCAATGACGGAAAGAGAATGATAACTGAAGCCTGAATTCGAAGTAATGATATACTTTTCATCCTTTGTCGTTATCATATTCATTGGCAGCTGGCCGATTCCGGTTTGTGTCCCGGCAGGAGTAAGCCGCCATCCGTTAGGTAGCAGTATATGATCATCATATACGCCTGGCAGGTCAGTTGACGATGTGCTTTTTTCGGTCACAATAAGGCTGCCGCAGCCGCTTAAGAATAGAATGAAAAGGAAAAGAAAAGTTGCTTTTAATAATTTTATAAGTCGCATGCTGTCTCCTGAAAAGCTAAACGAAATTTAGCTTGATATTTTTTTATTACCAAGTTTTGATCGTATCTGCCAAGAGTGACAATGTAAGTTGTAAAAACATAAATAAATACTTGACAAAATGAACAGTGTTTAGTATATTAACGTCGTATATTTATAATTAGTTGATATGGGTATCCCAGAACGTAAAGAAAGAGAAAAATCGGAGATGCGCCGGCTCATCCTTGATACGGCTATGAAGCTTTTCATCGAAGAGGGCTATGACGCGGTTTCGATGAGGAAGATCGCCTCCAGGATTGAGTATAGTCCGGCCAGCATCTATACGTATTTTGCTGATAAGCAGGACATTTTTTTTGAACTCCATAACGAAGGCTTCACAAAACTGTTCCGAAAGCAGACCGATGTACAGGGCATACTCGATCCTGTTCAGAGGCTGCTTAGTCACGGAAGGGCGTACCTCGAGTTCGCCTTTGAGAATCCGCAATATTACGACATAATGTTCATAGTTCGCCACCCCGGCGAAAGAATCATTAAGGATAATACATGGGAGTGCGGAATGCGCTCCTATGACCTTCTGAAGAGAAATGTGTCTGAATGTAAAAATGCAGGATACTTTACAAATGAAGAAGTTGACGCTGTTGCCTTTATTTTGTGGTCAACAGTACACGGTATAGCGTCATTGCACATCCGCCAAAGACTGGCAATCATGGAACTGAATAAAGACTATTTCACAAATCTCATTGAGAATACTCTTAAACTCATAAGAAATCTGATACGATAAAAATTTTATTTTATTCTGAACACTGTTCAATATATCATTAGCGTTTAATAAATAAGGAAGATAATGATTCCACTTAGAACATTCATACTGTTGCTTCTGCTCCCTGCTTCGGCTGCCTTCTCCCAGCAGGTTCTTGATGTCTATATCAGGACGGGACTAAAAAACAACATAGTCCTGAAGCAAAAACAGATCACACTGGAGAAAGCGGGATATTCATTAAAAATAGCAGCGAGTTATTTTTTTCCGAGCGTTTCTCTTAAGGCTGACTATACGAGCGGCGAAGGCGGAAGGTCAATCTCCATACCTGTCGGTGATCTCATGAATCCTGTTTATTCCACTCTTAATCAACTGACGCATACAAATGCATTCCCTCAGATAAGTAATGTGGAACAGGATTTTTTCCCCTACAAATTTTATGACGTAAAACTTCGCGCTTCAATGCCCCTCGTCAACACTGATATTTATTTTAATAAAAAGATAAACGAGAGTAAAGAAAAAATCTCCGGTTATGAACTGGAGCTTTACAGCCGCCAACTGATCAGGGAGATAAAATCCGCTTATTACAATTATTTGAGCGCTGTCGAAGCAGGGAAGATCTACAGCGCCGCACTTGAACTCGCCGCAGAGGGGAAACGGGTGAATGAAAAACTATTGCTGAACGGCCTCGGTCTTCCGGTATACATTCTGAGATCAGAAAGTGAAATTGAAGCTGTAAAGGCCCAAATAAGTGAAGCGGAGAATAATGTGTCCGCTGCAAAAAAATATTTTAATTTTCTTCTGAACAGGGATCAAAGCGCTGATATCATTTCAGAGGAACTAAATATTGCAATTATGAAAACTCCTCTGTCAGAGAAAAGTTATTCCCGCCGTGAAGAGCTGAAAATGCTTGCTGAAGCAGTCGATATTAACAGATCCCTGGTAAGCATGAATGAATTCAACTGGGCCCCGAAGATAAATGCATTTTTTGATTACGGCGCTCAGGATCAGGTATGGAATATGAACAGCAAATCGAAATACTATCTGTTCGGTTTTATGCTGGAACTTCCGTTGTTTGAATCCTTCAGGCACAGCTATCAGATTGAAGAATCAGAACTCGATTTAAAGATTGCGGAATTAGAGGTTGAAAATATTTCTAAAAAACTGGAGCTGAGTGAATCAGTCAGCTTTGGCAGGCTCGAAACAGCTAATCAGAACTATTTTTCAGCCCTTAAGCAGTCAGAGACCGCGGAAGCTTATTACAGGTTAATATTAAAAGGATATCGCGAAGGTATCAACAGTTTCATAGAAACTGTAGACGCCAGGACACAGCTTACACAATCAAGGCTTCTCCTCAACATAAGCAAATACAAAGTTCTGTCCTCTAAGGCTGAGTACGAACACGAAACAAGTTCAGCAGAAATTAATAAATACAGGTAACCAAGGAGTTTATATGAGAAATAAAATTCTTATCGTTTCTTTTGCAGTAATTGCAGTACTAATTACCGGATGCGGTAAAAAAGAGGAGGATACAAAAGACAGCGGGGTCATTCCCGTGAAGGTCCTCACTCTAACTAAAGAGGTTGTAAAGAAAAACATATTTGCCTCAGGACAGTTCACTACGGGCGATGAGGCACTGTTGTCCTTCAAAACCGGAGGGATAATCCGTTCGATTTATGTAAAGGAAGGCGATGCTGTAAAAAAGGGTCAGCTGCTTGCTTCGCTTGAACTGACCGAAATCCAGGCAGTAGTTGAACAGGCTTCCGCCGGATACGAGAAGGCACTTCGGGATTATAACCGCGTTAAAAAACTTTATGAAGACAGCGTCGCTACACTCGCCCAGATGCAGGATGCCAAAACCGGACTTGAGGTTGCGTCACAGCAACTTGCTTCCGCAAAGTTCAATCTGAGTTACTCTGAGATCCGGGCTCTTAGCAGCGGATTTATACTTAAGAAACTTGCGAACGAGGGGCAGATAGCAGGGCCCGGCATGCCGGTTCTTATGACAAACGGAGCCGGAAACGGTGAATGGAAACTCAAAGTTGCATTGAGCGATAACGAATGGGCGCAGATAAAAACCGGAGATAAAGCATTCGTCGAAATAGACGCCTCACCGGGAATTAAAACCGCTGCGGTCGTTTCTGCTAAATCCGAAGGCGTAGATCCTTATACAGGCACTTTCTCGGCAGAACTCAGACTGACATCCAAATCTCCGGTTTCTCCGGCATCAGGTATGTACGGCAGATCCGAGATAATTCCTTCCCTTTCCGGCGAATTCTGGAAAGTTCCATTTGAGTCTGTTCTTGACGGAGAAGGCAACTCCGGGTATGTTTTTGTTTCGGATGACGGAATGACTGCCAGAAAAGTCAAAGTTTCCATCGCGGATTTTTCAGGCTCTGATATATTAATAAGCGGCGGTCTAGAGAATACAAAATGTGTTATCACAACCGGCAGCGCATACCTCGCCGATAATTCAAAAATTAAAATCGCCGGAAAGTAAAAATGAAAATTTCTGAATATGCCGTAAGGCATCCACAGGTTTCGATTCTTCTCTTTCTGATGATTATCATCATAGGGATAACAACGCTCATTAATATTCCGCGATCGGAAGATCCTGAACTCAGTTCACCTGAATTCCCCGTGATAGTCATATACCCCGGCACCAGTCCTAAAGATATTGAGGAACTTGTAGCTGATCCGCTGGAGCAGAAACTATCTTCACTTGAGGGAGTTAAACAGGTAATCAGCAATATAAATGACGGTATCGCATTTATTCTTGTCAGGTATAAACACGGTTACGATGTGGATGAAAAATTTCAGGAAGTGGTTCGTGAAGCGAACAGTATGCGCAGCGACCTACCTCCCGATATATACAGTCTCGAAGTCAGGAAATGGCTCCCTTCTAATGTTAATGTTATACAGGCAGCAATCATCTCCGAAAATGCTCCGATGGAAAGGCTTGAATATTTTTCGAAAAAATTTAAGGATGAGCTTGAAAAATTGCCGCAGCTAAAAAATGTTAAAATATTCGGGCTTCCTGATAAGACCATCCGCGTTGAGCTGAAACTTGATAAATTAAATGCGATGAGAGCGCCTATCGAGGCAGTTCTGGGAAGTATTCAAAGCGAGGCAGTAAACATTCCCGGCGGAAGTGTTAACGCCGGTACAAAAGTCTTCAATATCCAAACCAGCGGAAACTATTCAGATATTGATGAAATAAAAAATACAATAGTCTATTCGGCGATGGGCAGGAATATTCTGCTCAAAGACGTCGCCGATGTTTACCCGGATTATGAAACTCAAAAACATATCACAAGGCTTAATACACACCGGTGCTTGTTCGTGGTTGCGGCTCAGAAACCCGGAGAAAATATAACTGCCACACAGAAAGCTTATCTTCCGGTTATCGAGAAATTCAAAAAGTCGCTTCCCGCAAATATTGATCTTGTTCACCACTTTGATCAGGCTGATAATGTTAACAAAAGACTGATGGGGCTCGGAATAGATTTCCTTATCGCCATCTGCCTCGTCGCCATTACCCTGCTGCCGCTCGGCGGAAGGGCTGCGCTTATAGTAATGATCTCTATCCCGCTTTCTTTATCAATGGGTGTGGTTATGATTCAATTCCTTGGATTTAATCTGAATCAGCTTAGCATTGTCGGTTTTGTCGTGGCTCTTGGTCTCCTGGTTGATGACAGTATTGTTGTAGTTGAAAATATTGAGAGGTGGCTTCGGGAAGGGCACTCCCGTACTGAGGCAGCTATCAGGGCAACAAAGCAGATCGGGCTTGCTGTTATCGGATGCACCGCCACATTGATCGTCGCGTTCCTTCCCCTTGTTTTTCTCCCCGGCGCTTCCGGAGATTTTATCAGAAGCCTTCCTATGGGAGTGATCTCAAGCGTTCTCGCCTCAATGATCGTGTCGCTGACTTTCATCCCTTTTCTCTCTAATCATATTCTGAAGGAACAGGCTGGTCATCCCGAGGGGAATATGTTTCTGCGCGCGCTTAAAAAAGTAATTCACGGAAGCTATGCCCGGGTTCTCGATAAAGCATTGAGAAAACCGGTTCACGCTCTTATAATCGCTTTAGTTATTTTTGCCGCATCGCTTGCTCTGTTCCCTGTAATCGGCTTCAGTCTGTTCCCTGCATCGGAAAAACCGCAGTTCTTGATTGACATTACTACTCCTCTGCAGTCAAACATTAAGCATACAGATCAAGTAACCAAAAGTGTTGAATCGGAGCTGAAAAATATTCCGGATGTAAAGTATTTTGCCGCAAATGTCGGCAGAGGCAATCCTCAGATCTATTATAATGTTTTTCCCGGAAATGACAGAACTGATTACTCCCAGATCTTCGTTCAGTTAGAAGAAAATACCTCGCAGTCACGGAAGCTTTTCATTATTGACTCTCTCCGGAAGAAATGGTCGCCTTATCTCGGCGCAAAAATAGAAGTCAAAAACTTTGAACAGGGCCCGCCTGTTGATGCCCCGGTTGAGGTTCGTATCCTTGGGGACAACCTCGATACGCTCCGGTACCTTGCCGCGGAGATTGAAAAAGTTCTGAAAAATACCGAAGGCACTATTTATGTTAATAATCCGTTAAGCAATCTGAAGTCAGATATCGAGGTCAGTATAAATAAAAATAAAGCAGCTATGCTCGGTATTCCAACTATAAATATTGATAAAACTGTCAGGCTTGCGGTGGCGGGGTTGGAACTTGGGAAGATGACTGATTCCGAAGGCGAAAGCTTCAAGATTATCGCTACGAAGAAAAAAGCAGATGCAGCCTCACTTGACGCATTCAAAAACCTGTACGTGAACACCGTAATGGGTACCGCTGTTCCTTTATCGCAGGTCGCGGAATTAAAACTGGTTTCTTCCCCGGTCACCATCAATCACATGAACAAAACGAGGACCGTCTCAGTTTCCTCTTTTGTTAAGAAGGGCTATCTCAATGATAATGTGATACGTGATGTAGAAAAAAGGATGAGTGTTTTTCCTTTCCCTGCAGGTTACAGCTACGAATTCGGAGGAGAGGTTGAGCAGCGGGAGGAATCGTTCGGAGGATTCTCGAACATAATAATCGCTACAGTTTTCCTCTTCGTGCTGATATTGATTCTTGAATTCAAAACTTTCAAGAGTACAATTATTGTCTTATCCGTAATCCCGCTCGGGATCGTAGGAGCTGTAATTGCTTTATTGCTTACCGGTAATTCTCTTTCTTTTGTCGCGATAATAGGACTGATTGCGCTTGCTGGCGTGGAAGTTAAGAATACAATTCTGCTTGTTGATTTTACTAATCAGCTGCGGAAGAACGGAATGGGAATCGAAGAAGCAGTAAGGGTGGCCGGTGAAGTGCGTTTTCTCCCGATTATTCTGACTTCTATGACTGCAATAGGAGGATTACTCCCAATCGCGCTTTCCGTGAACCCGATGATTTCCCCGCTCGCGGTTGTGCTTATAGGAGGCCTGATCAGTTCAACACTACTGTCAAGAATTGTTACCCCGGTGGTTTATAAATTAATTCCGCCGAAGATTTAATAATTAAGTCTCTTATACCATGCATAAGAAGAGGACTTTACTATATAGAACAACTTTCGCTGCCGGCAGGGCATGCTACTGAATTTTAAGG